>DATCLV010000455.1:0-5819 GCA_036563745.1 Acidimicrobiales bacterium
AGGAGCGCCCGGATGCGGCGGGAGGCCACGGCCAGGCCGAGGCAGCCCATCACGACCAGGTACAGGGCGTTGAGCAGGAGGCCGGCGTGCAGGTGGCCGAGCGTGACGTCGCGGGCCAGCACCACGCCCTGGTACAGCGGCGTCCAGCGGACCACCGCGGCGACCGCGTCGGGGTAGCGCTCCAGCGGGAAGAACGTGGCCGAGAACAGGAACGACGGGACGAGGACCATCGACACCTTGTCGAAGTCGAGGAACGACCGCATGTAGGTGGTCGCCCCCAGCCCGGCGCCCCCGAAGGCGAAGCCGACCAGCACCGCCACGGGGATGCACAGCAGCACCCACCACGAGGGCGTCAGCCCGAACGCCGCCATCACCACGACGAACCCCGCCGCGTAGAGCGCCCCCTTGAGCAGCGTGTACACGAGCTCGCCGCGGGCGACGTCGTCGGCGTCGAGCGGGGTGGCCAGCATGGCGTCGTAGGCCTTCGCGTACTTCAGGTTCACGAAGAAGCTGTAGGTGGTGTCCATGAGCGCCCCGTTCATGGCGGCGACCGCCAGCATCCCGGGCGCGACGAACTGGTCGTAGGCGAGGGGCTCGCCGGTGGGGCCGGGCACGGTGCCGACCAGCTCGCCCACGCCCATGCCCAGCGAGATCAGCATGAGCACCGGCTCGAGGAAGCTGGTGGCCACGGCGGCCCCGTAGGCCCGCAGCAGCCGGACGTTGCGGTTGAGGACGCGCACGGCCCGCTCGGGGGTCGACCCGACCCGGGCGGCGGTCCGGGCCTCGCCGACGGTGCGCAGGAGGGCGGCGCCGTCGACCAGCGTCACGACGTCAACCGCCGGTTGAAGCCCCGGATGCCGAGCGCCACGGCGGCGGTCAGCCAGGCGAGGAGGTAGGCGGTGTGGCCCAGGCCCTCGACCAGGCCGAGCGTGCCGGTGGTGGCGCCGCGGCACAGCTCGATGGCGTGCCACAGCGGCAGCACCTTGACGACGCCCTGCGCGGCGGCGGGCAGCTCGCTCACCGGGAAGAACGTCCCGGAGAACACGAACATCGGGGTGGCCAGCACCCGGATGACGACCGGGAAGCTGCTGTCCCGCTCGCGGGTGATCGACCACGCCGCGGCCATCGCCGAGAACACCAGCCCGCACAGGGTCGCGGCGGGGATCGCCAGCACGCCCCACGCGGAGGGGACGCCGCCGAGCAGCGCGGCGACCACCACGAACGACGTCGCCGGCGCGGCGCAGGCCGGCACCCGCCAGGCGAGGAACCCGAGGAAGACGTCGGCGGGGCGCAGCGGCGTGGCGGCCGCGGCGGTCATGGGGCCCTGCCACTTGAAGCCGGC
Organism: Acidimicrobiales bacterium; assembly: GCA_036563745.1. GTDB lineage: Bacteria > Actinomycetota > Acidimicrobiia > Acidimicrobiales > VFJN01 > DASXTK01. The sequence continues at coordinate 1,343 of DATCLV010000455.1, forward strand.
CATGACGCCCCACAGGTCGCCGTACATGTTCTGCATGATCCCACCGGCCAGCAGGCCCGGGGCCACGAACGCCAGGTAGTCGAGCCCGCCGATCGTGTCGGCCGCGGCCTCGGCGTCGACGTAGCCGCCGAGGCCGAACCCGAGCCCGCCCAGGAACAGCAGCGGCATCACGAAGAACGAGAACGACCAGGACCGCCAGTGCTTCAGCCAGCTGTGGGCCTCGTGCTCCGTGTAGCGGAGGGCGACGGGGAGCGCCACGTCAGGCCTCCTCGGCCTCGTCGAGGGTGCGGCCGGTGATGATGAGGAACACGTCCTCCAGCGAGCTGCGCCGCGCCAGCACCGACTCGTGGTCGGTGCCCAGCTCGGCCAGGCGGCGCGTGGTCTCGTCGGCGTCGTCGGTGTAGACGAGCAGCCGGTCGGGCAGCGGGTCGACCCGCTCGCCGACGTTGGCCGCCCGCACCTGCGGCTCGGCGGCCGCCTGCGCCTCGGGCGTGCGGTAGCGGAGCTCGACCACCTCCCGGGTGGCGAACCGCTCGATGAGGTTCCGCGGCGTGCCCTCGGCCACGATCCGGGCCCGGTCCATGATCACGAGCCGGTCGCAGAGCTGCTCGGCCTCGTCCATGTAGTGGGTGGTGAGGACGAGCGTCACGCCCTCGCGCTTGAGCCGGTAGAGCCGCTCCCACAGGAGGTGGCGGGCCTGCGGGTCGAGGCCGGTGGTGGGCTCGTCGAGCAGCAGCAGCTCGGGCCGGTTCATGAGCCCGCGGGCGATGGTGAGGCGCCGCCGCATGCCGCCCGACAGCGGGTCGACCCGGTCGTCGCGGCGGTCGGTGAGGCGGGCGAACTCGAGCAGCTCCTCGGCCCGGGCGCGCACCTCCTTGCTCGGCAGGCCGAAGTAGCGGCCGTAGATGACCAGGTTGTCCCACACGCTGAGCTCGAGGTCGAGGTTGTCGAGCTGGGGGACGACGCCGATGCGGGCCCGGATCCGGGCGCCGTGGGTGCGGGGGTCGAGGCCGAGCACGCGCAGGTGGCCGTCGGTGCGGGCCGACACGCAGGCGATCATGCGCATCGTCGTGGTCTTCCCGGCGCCGTTGGGGCCGAGGAAGCCGAACACCTCGCCGGGGGCGACGGTGAAGTCGACGCCGTCGACCGCCGTGGCGTCGCCGAAGCGCTTCGTCAGCGCCTTCGCCTCGACGAGGGCCGCCGGTTCGTCGAGTTCTGCGCCGGGCCCCTCCATGCCGCCGACGCTATCGAACGGATGTCCCCCTTCCGAACCGGTTTTCGCCTTCCGCTCGCCCTGCCGCTCGCCCTGCCGCTCGCCCTCCGCTCGCCCTGCCGCTCGCCCACCCGCGTCGGTCGGTCCGCCGGGGGGCGCCCGGGCCGCCCGGCACCCCCGGGAAGATCGACCGCCCGAACCCGGCCTGCCGCAGGTAGGTTCCGGCTGACGCCATGCGAGGAGGGGGCCGATGCCGTACGTGTTCCCGTTCGACCACCAGCACGAGCGACCGCCGATGGAGCTCAAGGATCTCCTCGGGGGCAAGGGAGCGAACCTCGCGGAGATGACCTCGGTGCTGGGCCTGCCGGTCCCGCCGGGGTTCACCATCTCCACCGACGCCTGCCGGGAGTACCTGGCCGGCGGCTGGCCCGAGGGCCTCGACGAGGAGGTCGCCGCCAACGTCGCCCGCCTGGAGGAGACCATGGGCCGCCGCCTCGGCGACCCCCGGGACCCGCTGCTGGTGAGCGTCCGGTCCGGGGCCAAGTTCTCGATGCCGGGGATGATGGACACCGTCCTCAACCTGGGCCTCAACGACGAGAGCGTCGAGGGCCTGGCGGCGGTCACCGGTGACGAGCGGTTCGCGTACGACTCCTACCGGCGCTTCGTCGCCATGTACGGCCGGATCGTCCTCGACCTCGACGGCGAGCTGTTCGACGAGCCACTGGAGGCGGCGAAGGCGGCCGCGGGGGTCCGCTCCGACGCCGAGCTGCCCGCCTCCGCCCTGCGCGAGCTGGTCACGGCGTACAAGGGCGTGGTCGCCGACCGCACCGGGTCGCCCTTCCCGCAGGACCCCGCCGACCAGCTGCGGGGTGCGATCGAGGCCGTGTTCTCGTCGTGGGACGGCGCCCGGGCCCGCGCCTACCGGGAGCGGGAGAAGATCCCGCACGACCTCGGCACCGCCGTGAACGTGCAGGTGATGGTGTTCGGCAACCGTGACGACGACTCCGGCACCGGGGTCGGCTTCACCCGCGACGCCGCCACCGGCGAGGCCCGCCCCTACGGCGACTTCCTCGTCAACGCCCAGGGCGAGGACGTGGTGGCCGGGATCCGCAACACCGAGAGCCTCGACGCCCTGGCCGGCCACTTCCCGGAGATCCACCGGGAGCTGCTCGACATCTTCGCCCGGCTCGAAGCGCACTACCGCGACATGTGCGACACGGAGTTCACCATCGAGCAGGGCAAGCTCTGGATGCTCCAGACCCGGGTCGGCAAGCGGACCGGCCGGGCGGCGCTGCGGATGGCGGTCGAGATGGTGGCCCAGGGCGACGACCCGGACGGGCCCGGCTGGTCGATCACCCGTGAGGAGGCGCTGCTCCGGGTCACCGAGGACCACCTCGACCAGGTGCTCCACCCCCAGTTCGCCCACGCCGACAAGCTCGACGTGCTGGCCACCGGGCTGCCGGCGTCGCCGGGCGCGGCGGTCGGCCGCGTCTACTTCACGGCCGACGACGCCGTGGCCGCCGCCGAGCGCGGCGAGCAGGTGATCCTCGTCCGCAACGAGACCTCACCCGACGACATCCACGGCATGCAGGTGGCCCAGGGCATCCTCACCGCCCGGGGCGGCCTGGTCAGCCACGCCGCGGTGGTGGCCCGGGGCTGGGGCATCCCCGCCGTGGTGGGCGCCGAGGCCGTGCGCATCTCGGGGAAGGCGTTCACCGTCGGCGACCGGCGGGTGGAGGAGGGCGACGTCGTGTCGCTCGACGGGTCGACCGGCCAGGTCGTGCTCGGCGAGGTCGAGCTGGCGGCCTCCGAGGCGTCGGAGGAGCTCCAGACGATCCTGCGCTGGGCCGACGAGGTCCGCGGCGGCGACAACCCGCAGGGCCGGACCCTCCGGGTGCGTGCCAACGCCGACACGGGGCCCGACGCCACCGTCGCCCGCGACTTCGGCGCCGAGGGCATCGGCCTCTGCCGCACCGAGCACATGTTCCTGGCCGAGGACCGGTTGCCCGTGGTGCGGGAGATGATCCTGGCCGACAGCCCCGAGGGCGAGGCGGCGGCGCTGGAGAAGCTGCGGGCGGTCCAGAAGGCCGACTTCGTCGAGGTGCTGGTGGCGATGGACGGGCTGCCGGTGACGGTCCGGCTGCTCGACCCGCCGCTGCACGAGTTCCTGCCCCGCACCGACGAGCTGGAGATCAAGGAGGCGGGGTCGGGCCTCAGCGACGAGGAGCGCCGCCTGCTGGCCGCCGCCCGCGCCTGGGAGGAGCAGAACCCGATGCTCGGCACCCGCGGCGTGCGGCTGGGCGTGCTGAAGCCCGGGCTCTACGCCATGCAGGTGCGGGCGCTGATGGAGGCGGTCGGGGAGCGGCTGGCCGCCGGCGGCGACCCGATCGTCGAGATCATGATCCCGCTCACGGTCACCCGCGAGGAGCTGGCCCTGGCCCGGAGCTGGGTCGAGGAGGTCGTGCGCGACGCGGGCGAGGCCGGCGAGCGGGCGCGGGTCACGATCGGGACGATGATCGAGACGCCCCGCGCCGCGCTCCGGGCCGACGAGATCGCCGAGGTTGCCGACTTCTTCAGCTTCGGCACCAACGACCTCACCCAGATGGCGTTCGGGTTCAGCCGCGACGACGTCGAGTCCCGGCTCATGCCCGCCTACCTGGCCGCCGGCCTGCTGCGCCGCAACCCGTTCGAGACGCTCGACGCCAGCGGCGTCGGCGAGCTGGTGCGGCTGGGCGTCGAGCGGGGCCGCGCCACCCGCCCCGACCTGAAGGTGGGGGTGTGCGGCGAGCACGGCGGCGATCCCGAGTCGATCGCGTTCTTCCTCGAGTGCGGGCTCGACTACGTCTCGTGCAGCCCGTACCGGGTACCCATCGCGCGGTTGGCCGCGGCCCAGTCGATCGTCCGGAGCACCGGGTGACCTCGACGCGAGCCGGAAGCGAGGTGGTGCGCACGCAGGCCCTATGATGCACCCGACCGGAGGGGAGTAGCCCCGACGGCGTCATCGTCAGTACGGCACTTCGCCCGGTGACGTCGGCCCGCGTGGCGGGCGAGACCTTCGGCTGGTGGTCAACACACGTGACAAACAGCCGGAGGCAACGCCCAGGTGTCCTTAGCCCTACTCGCAGCCGACGCCGAGAGCCGTCGCGAGAACTTCGTCGACTTCGAGGTGCCGATCGGCATCTGGATCGGGTTCATCGCGGTCATCTCCGCGCTGCTGATCATCGACCTGCTGCTGGTGCACCGCACCGCGCACGTGATCACCAC
>DATCLV010000482.1:0-2432 GCA_036563745.1 Acidimicrobiales bacterium
TGTCGGCCGGGTAGTCGAGCGTCTCGGGTGGCTCGCCCCGGACGTCGGCCAGCGGCCCCTCGACCGCCCGGATCACGTCGGCGATCGCCACCTCCTCGGGCACCCGGGCCAGCCGGTAGCCCCCGTCGCCGCCACGCTGCGCGGCCACGATCGCCGCCAGCCGCAGCTTGACCATGATCTTCTTCGTGTAGGCGAGCGGGAGCCTCTGGCGCTCCGCGACGGCGTCGGCCGTGAGCGTCCCGGGGTGCTCCCGGGCCAGCTCCAACCCACTGCGCACGGCGTAGTCGACCAGGGCGGTCACGCGCATGCCGCCCAGCTAACCACGCCGCGGCTCGTGGCCAGGAGCCACGGCGGCCACGCCCCGTGGTCGACGACCCTGGCCGCGGGAGGGCAGCGCGCGGTGCCGCTCGGGGTCGACGAGCGCCGCTGAAGGCGAGGCGGCGGTCGGGCCCGGGAGGAGACGGGCCCGACCTCGTCCTTCAGCGCTGCCCGCCGGACGCGGTCGGGATGGGGCCGGGAGGTGGGCCCAGCAGCGCCCCACCCGCCCGCCGGCGGGTGGGGTCGACTGCCAGGACGGCGATGCGCGACATGCCCTCGATGTCGAGGTCGCCCATCGGCTCGTCGGCAAGAGAGGACTTGCCGGAATCCCCCTTGCCCGTCACTCCGGGAGACGTCGCGCGGCGCTTCTGCGCAGCCACACACAGCGCGCCTGCGCCGACCGTGTCCCGGAATGCCGCCCTCCCGGGCGGTGATGTCCTGGCGGGAAGCCGCCGCTCGCCCACCAGGACGGTCTCGTGCAGGGCGGGAGCGGCCGTAGCCGGCTGGTGCGAGGCCCCGTTCCCGGTGACCCCCGGCGCGACGCTCCCCGATCCCCCTGCCACGACGCGCAGCTTACTCGGAGTTCCTAGTTTCTGCCTACCGAGGATCGGGCGACCGACATCGGGATGACCAACAGACGTGTATCCGAAGGTAGGACCTGCGTCTAGGATCGACCGCAGTGCTCAACAGTCGGCCCCTCCCCTTCGACGCGATCGCCGAGGCCCGCCGCCAGTGGGAGGCGCACGGCTGGCCGAGCTCGCCGGCGATGACCGCGGTCACGTCGATCATGCGGGCGCAGCAGATCGTGCTGGCCCGGGTCGACGCCGTGCTCAAGCCGCTCGACCTCACCTTCGCCCGCTACGAGGCGCTGGTGCTGCTCTACTTCAGCCGCACGGGCGCCCTCCCGATGGGGAAGATGGGCGACCGGCTGATGCTGCACCCCACCAGCGTCACCAACATCATCGACCGGCTGGAGGACCAGGGCTTCGTGCGCCGGGTGTCGCACCCGACCGACCGGCGCACCACGCTGGCGGAGATCACCGACGCCGGCCGCCAGGCGGTGGAGGCGGCGACCGAGGCCACCAGCGCGATCTCGCTGGGCATGGGCAACCTCACCGACGAGGAGCTCGACCAGATCACCGAGCTGCTGCGGCGCCTCCGGCTCGACGCCGGCGACTTCCCCGACGACCCGGACGACACCCACGACACCCACGACGGTCCCGGCGGCTGACCGGTCGGTTGACACCCTGCGGTTGTTAGGCTTACCTAACAACCATGACTTCGGACGAGGGGGAGCACCACGTCTGCCCGGCGGCCTGGCTGGTCGACGAGGTGGGCCGCTACCTGGCCGGCGACGACGCCGACGACCCGGCGGTGGGCGAGGCCGGTCGGACCGCGGTGCGAGTCGGGGCCCAGCAGGTCCACCACCTGCTCCGCAGCGCCTACGGCCCCCACGAGGTGGTCGCCACCGAGCTGCGCTTCACCGGTCCCCGCCGGGGCGCCCGGCGCACGGTGTTCGCCGAGGAGCCGACCCCGGTCGCCCTCCTCCTGCTCTGCCTCCGGCTCTGCGACCGCGGCGACGAGGTGGCGGTCCTGCACCACACCGCCGGGAACGGCACGACCACCCGCCGCGCCGTCTGGCCGTTCGGCATGGCCCGCGCCGAGGAGCTGACCCGCCCACCCGGCCACCCGGACCCCACGCTCGCCGGCCTCGAGGCCGCGCTCCCGGACGCCGACTGAGGCCCGTGCGGAGCGCTAGCCGAGCTCGGGTGGGAGGGGCGTCGTCGACGTCGCCGACGTGACCGGGGTCGGGGACGCCGTCCCGCCGGCGTCGCCCGCACCCGCGCCGTCCCCGTCGCCGCGCTCCGGCTCCGCCTCGGCGGCCTCCACCACCCCACCGGCGGCGTCGAGCATGGCGATGGCGAAGATGGCGAGGATCGCGCCGAACAGCGCCGCGCCCACGCCGTAGATCTCGAAGCCCACGATCACCGCGATCACCACGACGGCCGGGCCGACCGACAGCGACCGGGGCACCATCACCTGCCGCACGAACGCGATGTCGGCGACCTGCAGGGCGACGAACGTGATGCCCAGCCACAGGGCACCCTCCATGG
>DATCLV010000489.1:0-1530 GCA_036563745.1 Acidimicrobiales bacterium
TCAACCCGGTGCCGATCCACGTGCAGGCCGACGAGGCGCCGTGGGTCCAGCGGGTGACCGGGGCCGGCCCGACCGACCTGGTGCAGCACGGCAGCGGCGACGTGGTCGAGGTCGGCGGTCTGCGCATCGAGCTCATCCACACACCGGGCCACACCCCGGGCAGCCAGTGCTTCTTCGTCGACGGGAGGTACCTGGTGTCGGGCGACACCCTGTTCCTGGAGGGCTGCGGTCGCACGGACCTCCCCGGCGGCGACGCGGCCCAGCTCTACGAGAGCCTCACGCAGAAGCTGGCCAAGGTGCCCGACGACGCGATCCTGTTCCCCGGGCACCTCTACTCGGCCGAGCCGTCGGCGACGATGGGCGAGACGCGGGCGATGAACTTCGTGTTCAAGCCGCGCACGGCCGAGCAGTGGCTGGCCATGTTCGGCAACTGAGGGCCGGCGCCGACACGACCGCCCGACGGCGGGCGGCCGTGCGGGACCGGCAGGTCTGGGGGCTCAGCCCCGGTTGAACACCCAGGGGTGCTCGGCCCGGAACCAGGCGCGGGCCGCCCGCCACGAGCGGGGGCCGTAGGTCCGGTTGGTGAGCCGTGACTCCTGGCGGGCCTCCTCGGCCTCCTGCTGGCTCGGCCGGCAGGGCAGCCGCGGGATCGAGATGTCGTGGAGGCGGGCCGCGTTCTGCCAGAAGATCTTGTGCTTGATCTCCTTGGTGAGCGCCGGGTAGCCGAACCGCTCCTGGAACTCCTCGCTGATCTCGAAGGCGCGGAACGCCTGGATCTGGTCCTGGGGCGTCCCGTACCAGAGCGAGTCGGTGCCCCACAGGACGTTGTCCTCGCCGAAGGCGATGAGCAGCTTGCCCAGCACGTGGGCGGCGGCCTCGGGCTGGCCCATCAGCACCCGCCACGTGGAGCCCAGCTCGGCGTAGACGTTGCCGCCGGGACCGATGCCGGCGTCCTCCACGCTCTTGATGAGCCGGTCGACGCCCCCGCCCGGGTTGTCCGGGTCGTACGGCCCCTCGGCCACCCCGGTCTCGAAGCCCGAGTGGTAGATGCAGAACCGGAGGTCGGGGTGGTTGGTGGCGGCGGGGCCGATGTCGACCGGGTCGGCGAACTTGGGGGTGCCGACGCTCCCGAAGCCCTTGTGGACGCAGACGATGTTGGGCCCCAGCTCCTCGACCTTGGCGAGGAACGCCTCGCCGACCGGCTTGCCCTCGGGGTCGTGGTCGTCGAGGAACCAGCCGTCGCCGACGTTGCAGTACGCCTTCCAGGCCGAGATCGGGTAGTCGGCGTGCTCCCGCTCCATGGCGGCGAGCGCCTCCTCCAGCTCGCCGACGTTGGCCCAGGCGTGGCCCTGGACGAGGACGCGGTTGTCGCCGCAGAGCTCCTCGACCTGGCGGCGGCAGTTGTCCATGACCTCGGCCGACAGCGGGTCGTAGGTGCCGACGGCGGGCAGCGCGGAGAGCACGCCGACGGTGGTGTCGCTGCGGTCGAAGACCTCCTCGATCCAGCGCTCGGTGTTGAAGCAGCTGAAC
>DATCLV010000505.1:0-9695 GCA_036563745.1 Acidimicrobiales bacterium
CGCCTGGAGATCGACGCGGGCATGAGCCAGGAGGTCCGGGAGCTCCTGCAGCGGGAGCTCGACCTGATCGACGACGACGTCTACGTGTCGAACGGGCCGATCGACCTCGGTGGCCTGTGGTCGGTGTACGGCCTCGACCGGCCCGACCTGAAGGACGACCTCTACCAGCCGGTGACGCCGTCGCGGCTGGTCAGCGACGACGAGCCCGCCGACGTGTTCGCCGCGATCCGCCGTGGCGACCTCCTCGTCCACCACCCCTACGAGAGCTTCCGCAGCACGGTCGAGGAGCTGGTGCGCCAGGCGGCCGACGACCCGCACGTCCTGGCGATCAAGATGACCCTGTACCGCACGTCGGGCGACAGCCCGATCGTGAAGTCGCTGATCCGGGCGGCGGAGCGGGGCAAGCAGGTGGCGGCGCTGGTCGAGCTGAAGGCCCGCTTCGACGAGAGCGCCAACATCGAGTGGGCCCGGGCGCTGGAGGAGGCCGGCGTGCACGTGGTCTACGGGCTGATCGGGCTCAAGGTCCACGCGAAGACCCTGCTCGTCGTGCGCGACGAGCCCGACGGCCTCCGTCGCTACTGCCACATCGGCACCGGCAACTACAACCCGACGACGGCGGCGATCTACGAGGACCTGGGCCTGCTGACGACCGACCCGGTCATCGGCAACGAGCTGACCCAGCTGTTCAACGAGCTCACCGGCTACGGGCGCAACGTCCACTACGACACGCTGCTGGTGGCGCCCCGGACCTTGCGGCCCCGGGTGGTCGAGCTGATCCGCCAGGAGATCGCGGCGGCCGAGGCGGGGCGCGTGGGGCGGATCGTCATGAAGATGAACGCCATCACCGACGACGATCTCATCGAGCTGCTCTACGAGGCGTCGGCGGCCGGGGTGCAGATCGACCTGGTGGTGCGGGGCATCTGCGCCCTGGTGCCGGGGGCGCCGGGGCAGTCGGAGAACATCCGGGTGCGGTCGCTGGTGGGCCGCTACCTGGAGCACTCGCGCATCTACTACTTCGCCAACGGCTGCGGGCCGGGGGAGCACCTCTACCTGCTGGGGTCGGCCGACCTGCGGGCCCGGAACCTCGACCGGCGGGTGGAGGTGATGGTCGCGGTGACCGAGTCGGGGCTGCAGGAGCGGCTGCAGCAGGTCATCGACCTGTCGCTGGCCGACGACGAGCTGGCCTGGGAGCTGCAGCCCACGGGCCGGTGGCGGCGCTGCACGCCCGCCGACCCGGAGCACCCGCACAACACCCACAAGGCGCTGCAGGCGCTGGCGATCGCCCGGGCCCGGGCCTGACGACCCGCCTCGGGCCGGGCCTGACGACCCGCCTCGGGTCGGGGCCGCCACGTCGCCCCCGCTCGGCGCGGGCCCGTGACCAGGGGGAAATCACACGGATGGGATTTCTTCCGGCACGATGGGCCTTGATTGTCACAGGGGGTCTTTAGGGTCAGGCCATGGTCTTCGCAGCAGCATCCGGAGCGGTCGTCGGGGTCCTCGTCGGCGTCGTCGCCGGCGTGGTGGTCGGGCTCGTCGTGGCGCGGCGCGCCGCGGTTCTCGTGGCCTCCACGGTCAGCCAGGCGCAGGTCAACGTCCGCTCGCAGCTCGACGCGGCCGCCCGGCACGACCTGGCGGTCCGGCAGGAGAGCTTCGAGCGGCGCACCGGCGAGCTGCGGGCCGAGCTGGCCCGGGTGGCCGACCTGGTGGTCGCGCTCCAGCGGGAGCGGGCCGAGCAGCAGGGCCGGGTGGAGGAGCGGCTGGCCGAGGTCGTGTCGGTGAGCGGCCGCCTGGCCGACACCACCCAGTCGCTGCGCGAGGTGCTGGCCAGCCCCAAGGCCCGGGGGCAGTGGGGCGAGCGGATGGCCGACGACGTGCTGCGGGCCGCCGGGCTCGTGGAGGGGATGAGCTACCGGAAGCAGTCGGCCACCCGGGCCGGCACGGTGCCCGACTTCACGTTCCTGCTGCCGGGCGGGCGGGAGCTGCACATGGACGTGAAGTTCCCGGTGGACAACTACCTGCGCTACCTCGACGCCACCACCGACGAGGAGCGCGACCGCTACCGGGTGCAGTTCCTGCGGGACGTCCGGGCCCGGGTGAAGGAGCTGGCGGGCCGGTCCTACATCGACCCGCACGTGACGCTCGACGAGGTGCTGCTGTTCATCCCCAACGAATCGATCTACGCCTTCGTGCACAGCCACGACCGGGGCCTGCTCGACCTGGCGCTCGGGCAGAAGGTCGTGCTGTGCTCGCCGTGCACGCTGTTCTCCGTGCTGGCGGTGATCCGGCAGGCGGTGGAGCAGGCGCAGCTCCAGCGGACCTCCGACGACATCCTCACGCTGCTGGCCGACTTCGAGGACCAGTGGCGCCGCTTCGTCGACGCCTTCGACAAGGTGGGCCGCCACCTGGAGACGCTCCAGCGGTCGTGGGACGACCTGTCCGGCACCCGCCGCCGCCAGCTCGAACGGCCGCTCGACCGGATCGACGACCTCCGCTCCCGCCCGGAGCTCCGCGCCGTGGCCGGCTGACGCACCACCGGTCCCTGTCCCCGGGCGGCGCCGACGCCTCGTAGGGTCCAGGGGTGGCTGACGACGGGGACGTGATCCTGGCCGCGGGTGGCGTGGTGTGGCGCCGGGTGGGCGGCAAGGGCGGCAAGGGCGACGAGGGCGAAGCGGACGGCGGGCTGGAGGTCCTCCTGGTCCACCGGCCCACCTACGACGACTGGAGCTTCCCCAAGGGCAAGCGCGACGGCGACGAGGCCGACGAGGCCACGGCGCTCCGGGAGGTGTTCGAGGAGACCGGCGTGACCGCCCGCCTGGGCCCCGAGCTGCCGGCCGTCGAGTACGAGGCGGGCGGCTGGGGTCGCCCCAAGCGGGTGCGGTACTGGGCGATGACGGTCGAGTCGGTCGCGCCCCGCGCCCCCGACCACGAGGTCGACGTCACCCGCTGGGTCCCGGTGGGCGAGGCCGAGACGCTGCTGACCTACGAGCGTGACCACGCCGTGCTGCGGTCGCTGCTCGACGTGCTCGACCGGCGCTGATCCGGGGCCCCGGTGGCCCTCCGGCGCAGGTTTCAGCCGAGGTTGCCGAACCGTTCACCTTCGCTTCACCCCAGCCCCCCGAGCGCGTTCACTTGCGTCTCTACCGTCGGCGGCGACAACGGGCAACACGCCCCCGTCCCCGCCCAAGGAGGGCTCCGTGCAAGTGCAGACAACCCGCCGCCTGGCATGGCTGGCGCTGCCGCTCTCGCTGGTGCTCGTGGCCGGCGCCTGCGGCTCCGACGACGACGACGCCGGCACCGACGGTGCCGGGAGCGCCGAGGACTTCTCGGGGCAGACGGTCAGCGTCACGGGCTCGTCCACGGTCGCACCCATCTCCGAGATCGTCGGCGAGGACTTCGGCGCCACGACGGGGGCCGAGGTCACGGTCGACGACCCCGGGACGGGCGACGGCTTCGTCACCTTCTGCGAGGGCGGGGCCGACATCGCCGACGCCTCCCGGCCCATCGACGAGGAGGAGGTCGCGGCCTGCGAGGAGAACGGCGTCGAGTACGTCGAGCTGAAGATCGCGTTCGACGGCATGGCGGTGATGACCAACGCCGACAACGACGACGTCGAGTGCCTCAGCTTCGCCGACCTGTACGCGCTGATCGGGCCGGAGTCGCAGGGCGTCGAGCGGTGGTCCGACGCCCAGGCCATCGCCACCGAGCTGGGCTCCGACACCACGTTCCCCGACGCCGAGCTGTCGCTGACCGGCCCCGGCGTCGAGTCCGGCACCTACGACTCGTTCGTCGAGATCGCGCTGGGCGACATCGCCGAGGAGCGTGGGCAGGAGGAGACCACCCGCACCGACTACGAGGCCTCGGCCGAGGACAACACGATCCTCGCCAACATCGAGGCCAGCGACACGTCGCTCGGCTGGGTCGGGTTCGCCTACGCCGACCAGGGCGGCGACGCCATCAAGATCCTGGAGGTGGCGGCCGAGCCGGGCGGCGAGTGCGTCGCCCCCGACGCCGGGACCATCGCCGACGGCAGCTACCCGCTGGCCCGGCCGCTCTACATCTACGTGAACACGGCGAAGGCCGAGGAGAACCCGGCCGTGGCCGGCTACGTCGACTTCTACCTGAGCGACCTGGCCGGGTTCGTCGAGGCGGCCGACTACGTGGCGCTGCCCGACGACCAGGCCGAGGCGACCCAGGTCGCCTGGGACGAGCGCTGATGGCGCACCGGGAGCACCGGTCGCACGAGTGACCAAGGCCGGGCCCGTGACGGGGCCCGGCCTCGACCCACGTCCAGCGGAACGAGCACCAGCGGAACGAGTGGAGCGAGTGGAGCGAGAGACGACGACATGACCACCACCGAGCTACCGCCACCGGCGAACGCCGCGGTCGACCTGTCCGGCGACCCGCGTCGCCAGCGCCGCGAGCGCCTGATGGGCGTGGTCTTCGGCGTGGCCGCCGGGGTGTCGCTGCTGATCAGCGCCCTCATCCTCCTGTCGCTGTTCAGCAAGGGCTGGCGCTTCTTCGCCGAGGTCGACTGGGGCACGGTCTTCGGCAGCGACAACTGGGCGCCCCGCAGCGGGGAGTTCAGCATCGCCACGCTGCTGGTCGGCAGCGTCGTGGTCACCGGGGTGGCGATGGTGGTCGCCGGCCCGCTGGGCCTCGGCGCCGCCATCTACCTGGCCGAGTACGCCCGCCCCCGGGTCCGGCGAACCCTGAAGCCGATCCTCGAGGTCCTGGCCGGCGTGCCGTCGGTGGTCCTCGGCTTCTTCGCCCTCCGGTGGGTGGCGCCCAACGTCGTCGGCACCCTCTTCGGCGAGGAGGCGGGCCGGGGCGGCAGCATGCTGGCCGCCGGGATCGGCGTGGGGATCCTGACGGTCCCGCTGGTCGCGTCGGTGTCGGAGGACGCCATGCGGGCGGTGCCCGACACGCTCCGCCAGGCGTCGGCCGGCCTGGGCGCCCGCAAGATGACCACCAGCCTGCGGGTGGTGGTCCCCGCCGCGGTGTCGGGCATCGTGGCGGCGCTGATCCTGGCCGTGTCCCGGGCCCTCGGCGAGACGATGGTCGTCTACATCGCCGGCGGCGCCGCCGACCAGGCCCAGTTCGTGGTCGACCCCCGGGAGTCGACGCTGACGATGACGGCGGCGATGGCGTCGCTGGCGTCGGGGTCCGACCAGGTCACCGGTTCCGGCCTGGCGGTGGCGAGCCTCTACTTCCTCGGCATCGTCCTGTTCGCCTTCACGCTGGGCCTGAACGTGATCGGCAACCGCGTCGTCCGCAAGTACCGGCAGGTGTACTGATGGCGTTCACCACGATCGGCGAGACCGGCACCGCCGCCGCGCAGGGCGCGGTCGCCCAGGCGCTGCGGGGCAGCCGGGTCGATGTCCGCGGCAAGGTGTTCGAGTACGCCCTGCTGGCCTGCCTGCTCGTGTCGTTGCTGGTCCTGGCGGCGCTCATCGCGTCGATCCTCGGCGACGGCTCGGGTGTGTACGCCGAGCGGGGCTACGACTTCCTCGACGGCGGCCTCTCCCGCCGCCCGGCGCGGGCCGGGATCTCGCAGGGCATCGTCGGGTCGGTGTGGATCGCCGTCACGGTGGCCGTGGTGGCGTTCCCGCTCGGCATCGGCGCCGCCGTCTACCTGGAGGAGTACGCGCCCCGGAACCGTCTCACGGCGTTCATCGAGCTGAACATCCGTAACCTTGCGGGTGTGCCATCGGTGGTCTACGGCCTGCTGGGTCTGGCCATCTTCGTCGACGCCCTCGGCGGCTTCTACGGGAAGGCGGGCGTCCAGCGCAGCACGCTGGCCGCCGCCGGGATGACCCTGGCGGTGCTGGTACTCCCGGTGATGATCATCACCACCCAGGAGGCGCTGCGGGCGGTGCCGGGCGAGCTGCGCGACGCCGCCTACGGCGTCGGCTCCACCCGCTGGGAGGTGATCCGCAAGATCGTGCTGCCCTACGCGGCCCCCGGGATCTTCACCGGGGCGCTGCTGTCGATCGCCCGGGCGATCGGGGAGGCGGCCCCGCTGATCGTGGTGGGGGCGGTCACGTTCACGACCAGCGGCGCCGGGCTCGACCTCGCCAACGTGTTCGACCCCGGCCACCTGGAGGGCCGGTTCACCGCCCTCCCCATGATCATCTCCACCTGGTCGAAGGCGCCCCAGCCGGAGTTCAAGGTCGACCTGGCGGCCGGCACGATCCTCGCGATGTTGGCGTTCGTGCTGCTCGTCAACTCCGTCGCCATCGTCCTGCGCAACCGGTTCGAGAAGAAGAGGACAGGATGACCGAGACCGAGACCGTCGCGGCCGACGCCCCCGTGCGGTTGACCGTGCCGCCCGACGACGCCGCCCGGACCGACGGCGACCGGCGACCGGGGCCCGGCGCCGACGAGGTGGTGTTCGAGGTCCGCGACCTGAACGTCTGGTACGGCGACTTCCGGGCGGTGCGCGACGTGTCGCTCGACGTGCTGCGCCACGAGATCACCGCGTTCATCGGGCCGTCGGGGTGCGGCAAGTCGACGCTGCTGCGCTGCTTCAACCGGATGAACGACCTGATCGTCGGGGCGCGCGCCGAGGGCACCCTCAACTACCACGGCGTGCCCCTGTACGGGCAGGGCGTCGACCCGGTGGAGGTGCGCCGGCGGATCGGCATGGTGTTCCAGAAGCCGAACCCGTTCCCGAAGTCGATCTTCGACAACGTGGCCTACGGTCCACGCCTGCTCGGCACCAAGCGCAAGGGCGACCTGGAGGCCGTCGTCGAGGAGTCGCTCACCAAGGCGGCGCTGTGGGACGAGGTGAAGGACCGTCTGCGCGACTCGGCGATGGGCCTGTCCGGCGGCCAGCAGCAGCGCCTCTGCATCGCCCGGGCGATCGCCACCCGGCCCGACGTGCTGCTGATGGACGAGCCGTGCTCGGCGCTCGACCCGATCGCCACGGCCCGGATCGAGGACCTGATGCAGGAGATCAAGACCGAGTTCACGATCGTGATCGTGACCCACAACATGCAGCAGGCGGCCCGGGCCTCCGACGCCACGGCCTTCTTCTCGACGGAGGTGGCCAGGGAGGGCGATCGCCGCAGCGGTGTGCTCGTGGAGTTCGACCGGACCGAGAAGATCTTCTCGAACCCGAGCGACGAGCGCACCGAGAACTACATCACCGGCCGGTTCGGTTGATCCCGAGCCCGGCATCCTTACGACCGGCACTTCGACACCCCGTCCGCACCCCCGATCCCCAGGAGGCCCGTGCAACCGACGTCACCGGGACCGTTCCGCAGCTCGTTCCGCGAGGAGCTCGACCAGCTCCGCCTGCAGGTGGAGCTCATGGGCGTCCGCGTCGACCAGAACCTCGAGCGCATGCGCGAGGTGCTGCGCACGGGTGACGAGCGGCTCGCGGCCGCCGCGCTCGCCGCCGACGACGACATCGACGCGATGCACGTGTCGCTGCTGGAGCGCTGCTACGACGTGCTCGGGCGGGAGGCGCCGGTGGCGTCCGACCTCCGGTTCGTGGTGTCGGTGGTGCGGGTGCTCTCGGAGCTGGAACGGGTGGGTGACCTGTCGCTGCGGGTCGTGAAGCTGGCGCCCCAGGTGCCGCAGCTGCAGGCGTCGGGCGCGGCGTGGGACGTGGTGCTGACGCTCGTCGACACGGCGGTCGAGCAGTACCGCACGGCGCTGCGGGCCTGGTCGGCGCAGGACCTGGGCTTGGCCACCGACCTGGCCGACCACCCGGCGCCGCTCGAGGCCTTCCACGAGCGGCTGCTGACCAGCGCCCCGGCCCGCGACCGCGCCGAGGCGGTGCAGCTGGCGATGGCGATGTTCGTGATCACCCAGTCGGCGGACCGCATCGCCGACCACGCCGCGATCATCGGCGCCCGCCTCCGCTACCTCCTGACCGGCGAGCCCAGCCACCTGGTCGCCGAGGTGCGGTAGGCGGGAGGAGGTCGGGATGACGTCACGCGTGCGGGTGCTGGTCACCAACGACGACGGGATCGAGGCGCCGGGCCTGCACGCCTTGGCCGCCGCGGTGGCCGGGCTCGACCTCGACGTGATGGTCGTGGCGCCGACGATCGACATGAGCGGGGCCGGGGCGTCGATCGGCCGGTTGAGCGACGTCGACGAGGTGCACGCCACCCGGGTCGAGCTGCCCGGGGCCGAGGGCGTGCCGGCGTTCTCGCTGCCGGGGCCGCCCGGCATGTGCGTGCTGGCCGCCCGCCTCGGGGCCCTGGGTCCCGTGCCCGACCTGGTGGTGTCGGGCATCAACCCCGGCTGCAACACGGGCCGCGCCGTGCTCCACTCGGGCACGGTCGGGGCGGCGCTGACCGCCGCCAACCTGGGGGCGAAGGGCCTGGCGGTGAGCGTCGACGTGCCGTCGGACGAGCACCGGGCGGCGGGCGCGCACCCCCGCTGGGCGACGGCGGCCGCCTTCGGGGCGCAGGCTGTCCGGTGGATGGTGCGGGCGGCGCCGGGGACCGTGCTGAACCTCAACGTCCCCGACCTGCCGGCCGACCGGGTGCGCGGGGTCCGGTGGGCGACGTTGGCGCCGTTCGGGACGGTGCGGACCACGGTGATCCAGCCGGTGGGCCCGGACGGGGGCCGCCTGCAGATGGAGCTGCGGCCCCACGACGAGCAGCTGCCGCCCACCAGCGACACGGCGCTGATCCGCGAGGGGTTCGCCACGATCACCCGGCTGGCCGGCATCCGGGCCACCGAGCCGCTCGATCCCACCGACGTCTTCGGCCCGGTCGCCGGCAACGGCCACGACGGCCGGGACGACGCCGGGGACGGCGGTCGGGACGACGGCCGGGGCCGTACCCGGGATGGCGCCCGGGGTGAGGGGCCGTGACCGTGGCGGTCGTGCTCGGGGCCCTGCTGGTCGCAGCGATGGCCGCCGTGGTGGGGCTGGCCGGCCGGCTGGGCGCGGCCCGCCGCCAGGTCGAGCAGCTCGAGGCCGCGGCCGAGGAGGAGGGGCGCCGCCGGGCCGAGGTGGCCCGCCACGAGCGTCGCCTCCGCTCGGCGCTGGGCGGCGTCGCCCACGGCGTGGTCGTCTACGACGGCGACGGCGAGGTCGTGTACCGGAACCGCCCGGCCGCCACCTACCTGGCGGCCCGCCACGGCGACGCCCTGGTGGAGGAGGCGATCGCCAACCTGGCGCGCCGGGCGCTGAAGGGGGAGGAGACCGAGGAGGAGGTCGACGTCTACGGCCCGCCCCGCCGGCACCTGAGCCTCCGGGCGGTGCCGCTCGGCACCGGCGGCAGGCCCGACGGCGCCCTGGTCGAGGTGGAGGACACGTCGACCCGGCGCCGCCTCGAGAACGTGCGGCGCGACTTCGTCGCCAACATCAGCCACGAGCTGAAGACCCCGATCGGCGCGCTGGCGCTGCTGGCCGAGACCCTGCTCGGCGAGGACGACCCGGAGGTGACACGCCGTCTGGCCGAGCGCATGGCGGCCGAGGCGTTCCGCGTGAACCACACGCTCGACGACCTGCTGGAGCTGTCGCTGATCGAGGCGTCGTCCGTCCAGTCCGACGAGCCGCTGCCGGTGACGCTGGTCGTGGGCGAGGCGGTGGACCGGATCCGCCCCGCCGCCGAGCGGCGGCACATCGCCCTCACCGTCGCCGACCCCGCGCCGGACCTCACCGTCCACGGCGACCGCCGCCAGCTGGTGTCGGCGCTGGTCAACCTGCTCGACAACGCCGTGAAGTACAGCGA
>DATCLV010000518.1:0-10978 GCA_036563745.1 Acidimicrobiales bacterium
ACAGGTAGCGCCGCATGTCGAGGATCTTGTCGAGGATCTCGATGTTGACCGGGCAGATCTCGTCGCACGCCTTGCAGGACGTGCAGGACCAGACCTCCTCGGGCGTGATCCGCTCGAACAGCGAGTTGGCCGAGATGGTGATCTCGCCGTCGACGCCGATCGGGGGCGACACGCGGGGGTCGCCGGTGGCGGCCATGACCTCGCCGGTCTTGAGCACGATCTCGCGGGGGTCGAGCGGCTTGCCGGTGGCGTGCGCGGGGCAGACCGAGGTGCAGCGGCCGCACATGGTGCAGGCGTCGGTGTCGAGCAGCTGCTTCCAGGTGAAGTCCTCGACGGTGGAGGCGCCGAACGTCTCGAGCTCGGTCTCCATCAGGTTCGGCATGGGCTTCATGGCGCCCTTCGGCCGGTCCTTGTCGCGCAGGTACATGTTCAGCGGCGACGTGAACATGTGGCGCAGCATCGTCACCGGCAGGATCGCCAGGAACAGCAGGAACGACACGACGTGGGCGATCCACCAGACCTGGTGCCAGCCGGCCACCGAGTCGAGGTCCTCGACCAGGGCCGACAGCGGGTAGCCGACGATCGACCACTTCTCGAAGTCGGGCCGCCCGTTGAGGGCGATGCGGAACATCTCCGCCAGGAACCCGGTGACGCCGATGGCGAGGAACGTGCCGAGGATCAGGGCGTGCTCGGGCTTGGTCTTGATGCGGATCCGGTAGGGCCGCTGGATGTAGCGGCGGCCAATGGCCCACAGCACGCCGGCCAGGAATCCGAGGCCGGCGACGTCACCTACCAGGGAGTAGGCACGGTAGACGTCGCCGTGGAGGAACTTGGCGTCCTCCGGCAATTGGTGGTTGACCTCCAGCACGGTCGTGACCGCGAGGAGGATCAGGAAGTTGAAGTAGATCAGCGAATGCATGACGCCGGCGGCGGGGTCGCGCAGCAGCGTCTGCATGTAGATGCCGGCCCGGAAGTCCTTCAATCGCCGGGCGATGTTCTTCGGCGTGGTGCGCCGGTTGTCGGGCGCACCACGCTCCCAGTTCCTGGTCCGCTGGCTGAACAGGACGGCGCCGTACAGCAGCACGACGGGCACGACGGTGTAGAACACCAGCTTCCAGGCCGACGGGATGTTGCCGAAGACCTCGCGCTGGACCGGCGAGTCGTCGTGCCACTGCAGCGTGGTGGAGGCGATGCCCGACGCGACCGTGCCGAGGGCGATCAACACCCCGAGGCCGACCACCAGCTGGCTGGCCTTCGGCTTCCGCATTGCCGGCTTTTCCGTGGCGGTGTCGGTGTTCGTCTCGACGCGTGCTTCTGTCGTCGTACTCACGGCGGCGAACCTACTAGCGCCGTGTTATTGAAACCGAACTCGCGGTGGGCGTGACCTGGTGACGGAGCCGTCAGCCTCAGCCGTAGACGCGGGCGTCGAGCTCGCGGACCCGGCTGGCCAGCGACTCGAGCACCTTGTGCGCGAGCGTGGGCACCTCGTCGAGGACCCCGCTGAACTCGCGCGGCCCCAGCACGAGCACGGTCAGATCGGTCTTGGCGATCACGGACGCGGTCCGCGGCCCGTGGTCGAGCAGCGACAGCTCCCCCACGCAGCTGCCCGGCCCCAGCTCGGCGATCGTCTTCCCGTTCCGGACCACCTCGGCCGTGCCGTCGACGATCACGAACGCTTCGCGACCCACGTCCCCCTGGGTCACGAACTCCTTCCCCTCCACGATGGTGAGCTCGACGGTCGCCTTGGCGATGTCGCGGAGCTCCTTGGTGGTCATCCCCCGGAACAAGGGCACTGCCGCCAGGTGATCCAGATACTGCTCGCGTGCCATGGGCCGGGAGCATACGGGGGTGGGCGACACGGCGCTCGTTCGCCGCTCCACGGGCCGTGCGGTTACCGCCGCGTACGCCGTTCCCCGCCGTTCCGAGCCGGCGTGCGAGGCCGTTCATCCGAGCGAAACAAACGAGAAACCCACGATCCGTACGGTCGAGGTCGTGAAGGTCTCGCTCGTCCGTTGGCCCACCGAGAGCGACCGACGAGAGGCGCTGCGCAGGGCCGGTGAACCCAGGTTGCTGCTGGTCGAGCAAGGCGCGCCACCGGTCCCGGTCGACCACCGCGAGGACTGGATCCGCCTGCCGGCCGACGATGTCGATCTCCGCGTGCGCGTCGAGGCGTTGCGCCGCCGGCTGGGGGCGGAGTCACCCGGCACACCGGAGATCGACGACGACGGCGTCCTCCGCGTCGGCGACCGCTGGGTGGCGCTGCCGCCGGTCGAGGCCCGGCTGGCGGGGGTGCTCGTCGAGCGGTTCGGGGCGGTGGTCAGCCGGGAGACGCTGACCCGGGTCGGCTGGCCCGGCGGTTCGTCGAGCCGGAACGCGCTCGACGTCCACGTGCTGCGTCTGCGCCGGCGTCTGGCCCCGCTGCGCCTGGCGATCCGGACGGTCCGGTCGCGCGGCTACCTGCTGGAGGCCGCCGACGGCGGTGGGCAGGTGCTGGCCCGGACGTCGGTGCCGACGCCGGTCAACCACCGCGGCCACGCCCGCTGACGCCCGCCCTCGGAGAGCGGCCGTGGCCGCCGCCCTCCGTGAGCTGGACCGTCGCGGGTCTGCGCCGCGCTCCTCCGGGGGTACATGCCAACCGACATCGGGCTGGGGCACTTCCCAGGGAGGGAACAATGAACAGGCGCTTCAGCATCTCGTGGGTGCTGTTGATCTGGTTGATCATCGGCGTGATCGTGGCGGTCAACAAGGACTACGCCCGGTCGCTCGACACGGCTTCCGAGATCGCCACCTTCCTGCTCGCCGTGCTGCTCTGGCCGATCCCCGCCACCGACGGGGTCGTGCTGATCAGCTTCTGAGCCTGACGGAGAGGTTCACGCGCCGCCGCCGGCCTGGCGGGCGACCGCCTCGGCGGCGGCGCGGATCTCTTCGGGGGAGCGGAGGTAGCGCTCCTCGACCGGGCGGTCGTCGACCGGGTGGAAGTCGTCGCCCAGCTCGTAGACGAGCGGCTCCCCGGTGGGGATGTTGAGCTCCACCACCTCCTCGTCCGACAGGCCCTGCAGGTGCTTGACCAGCGCCCGCAGGCTGTTGCCGTGGGCCGTGACCAGGACCACCTTCCCGGTGGCGAGGTCCGGGACGATGGCGTCGTACCAGTAGGGCAGCATCCGCTCGACGACGTCCTTCAGGCACTCCGTGTCGGGGACGATCTCCGGCGGCAGGTCGGCGTAGCGGGGGTCGCGGCGGGCGCTGCGCTCGTCGCCCGGGTCGAGCGGCGGCGGCGGCACGTCGTACGAGCGGCGCCACACCTTCACCTGGTCGAGCCCGAACTTCTCGGCGGTCTCCGCCTTGTTGAGGCCCTGCAGGTCGCCGTAGTGGCGCTCGTTGAGGCGCCAGTGGCGGCGCACCGGCACCCACGAGCGGCCCAGCTCCCGCAGCGCGATCTCGGCGGTGCGGATGGCCCGGATCAGCACCGAGGTGTGGACCACCTCGGGCAGCACGCCCTTCTCCAGCATGAGCCGGCCGCCGGCGGCGGCCTCGGCCTCACCCTTGGGTGACAGGTCGCAGTCGTACCAGCCGGTGAAGAGGTTCTTGAGGTTCCACTCGCTCTCGCCGTGCCGGAGCAACACCAACGTTCGTGCCATGCCGGCGAGGCTAGGCCCTCGACCCGGCGGCGAAGGAACGCCGCCGGGCGCTGCAGCAGGCCGGACCTGCGGAGGTCGGGCCCCGAGCGTCAGGCGGGGGAGGTCAGTCGCCGTCGCCGGGCGGCGGGATCGTCGGCAGCGTCGGCCCCACCGTGGACGGCGGCGTCGTCTCGGTGTTGCGGAAGACGCCCACGACGATCGTCACCGTCGAGCCGGGGCTCACCTCGGTGCCGCCCTCGGGCGACTGCCGGATGACCTCGCCGTCGTCCCGGGGGTTGTCGACCGAGCTGGTCTCGACCACCACGTTCAGGCCCTGGCCCCGGAGGATGCTCTCGGCGGCGCCCTGCTCGAGGCCCTCGACGTCCTCGACCCTGACCTGGCTGACCCCGGACGACACGACCACCACCACCGTGGAGCCGCGGGCCGCCCGCTGGCCGGCGCCGGGCTCGGTGCGGATGACGTTGCCGGCGGCGATCGTGTCGTCGGACTCGTCGCGCCGATCGACCACGAACCCGAGGCCTTCGAGCTGGGCCTTCGCCTCCTCGAAGCTGGAGTTGGCGAGCCCGGGGATCTCGACCGTGTCGGAGCCGGACGACACCGTCAGCGTGACCGGGCTGCCCTCCGGCGCCTGGGTCCCGGCCGGCGGGTCCTGGCTGATGACCGTGCCCTCGGGCACCTCGTCGTCGGGGACCGGGTTCTCCGAGACCTCGAAGCCGGCCTCCTCCAGCGTCGCCCGGGCCTCCTCGACGGGCTTGTTCACCACGTCGGGCACCTCGACGGTGGCCTGGCCGGCCGACACGAAGAGCGTGACCGTCGAGCCCTTCTCCACCGACTCGGACGGCTTCGGCGACGAGTCGAGCACCAGGCCCACCGGCTCGTCGCTCTGCTGCTGCTCGATCTTCGCCTCCAGGCCGGCCTGGGCGAGCATCAGCTCGGCCTGCTCCTGTTGCACGCCGATCACACCCGGGACCGTCACCATCTCGGCCGGCGGGTCGTCGCCGGACATGGCCTGGGCCGCGAGGTACAGCACGCCCAGGAGCAGCAGCACCAGCAGGACCAGCACGACGAGGAACGTGCGGTTCGACTTCGGCGGCTCCTCGTCCTCGTACTCGTCGCCGTACTCGCTCCACTGGTCGCCGTAGCCGTCACCGTCCCACGAGGCGGCGGGCGCGGCGACGGTGGCGTTGTAGCCCGTGGGGGCCATGACGTTGGTGGCGTCCGGGTCGCCGCCCTGGGCCATCATCACCGGCTCGGCCATGATCCGGGCCCCCTGCAGGTAGCGGGTCAGGTCGGCCCGCAGGTCCTGCGCCGAGGGGTACCGGTTGTTGGGGTTCTTGGCCAGGCACTTGAGGATGATCGCCTCGAGCGTGTCGGGGATGGCCGGGTCGACCAGCCGCGGCGACACCACGGCCTCCTGCACGTGCTTGTAGGCGATGGCCACGGCGTTCTCGCCCTGGAACGGCGGGCGGCCGGTGACCATCTCGTAGATCACGCACCCGAGGCTGTACACGTCGCTGCGGGGGTCGACCCCGGCGCCGCGGGCCTGCTCGGGCGAGAAGTAGGTGGCGGTGCCCATGACCGAACCCGTCTTGGTCAGGTTCTGGTCGGACGTGTCGCTGATGGCGCGGGCGATGCCGAAGTCGGCGACCTTCACCGCGCCCTCGCGGGTGATCAGCACGTTGCCGGGCTTCACGTCGCGGTGGATCACCCCGCCGTTGCGGTGGGCGAAGCCCAGGGCGGCCGCGATGTCGGAGGCGATCTCGGCGGCGCGGTCGGGGTCGAGGCGGCCCTCGTGCTGGATCAGCTCGGCCAGGCTCTCGCCCTCGACGTACTCCATCACGATGAAGTAGGTGCCGTTGGCCTCGCCCCAGTCGTAGACGCCGACGATGTTGGGGTGGTTCAGGCCGGCGGCCGACTGGGCCTCGCGGCGGAAGCGCTCGACGAAGCCGGGGTCGGTGGCCAGGGCGGGGAAGAGGACCTTGACCGCCACGGCGCGGTCGAGCATCTGGTCGCGCGCCAGGTAGACCTCGGCCATGCCGCCTCGGCCCAGGCGCCGGTGGAGCTCGTAGCGCCCGTTGAAGATCACTGGTCCCTGCTGCTGCGACATGCGGACCTCAGGTTATGACATCGTGTCGGGGGCCACGGACTCAGGTGTCCCCCGAGGGTGGGAACGCGCGCCGACGTCGATCCACCGGCTCGAGCGCCCGCCGCATGGGTGGTGAAAAGCGGAATCTACCGCGTCCGGGCGACCGCCGGGGGACGAGCGCATGGTCTCAGCCCTGGCCGGCCGGCTGCTCGCCCGTCTGCTGCTGCTCGGCGGGGGCCGGCGGCGGCTGCAGCGCCTGCTGCATCACGGCGGCGGCGATCGGGGCGGCGACCCGGCCGCCGAACTGCTCGCCCACGCCGGGGGCCGCCTCGACGACCACCGCCACCGCCACCTCGGGATCCTCCCCGGGCGGGCCGGCGAACCCGATGATCCAGGCGTGCGACGAGTTCAGGCCCCGCAGCGGCGCGGTGCCGGTCTTGCCGCCGACCGCGTACTGCTCGAGGCCGTCGTCGAGGCCGCGGGCGGTGCCGTTCTCGACGATCCCCTCCATGGCCGAGCGCAGGAGCCCCGCGGTGGTCGGGTCCATCGCCTCGGTCCAGGTGTCCGCGTCGTAGGTCTTGACGACCTCGCCGTCGCTGTCGCGGATCTCCTTGAGCACGTGCGGCTCGGGGACGTCGCCGCCGTTGGCGACCGCCGCGGCCACCAGCGCCATCTGCAGCGGGGTGGCCCGCACCTCGAAGCCGCCGATCGCCGACTGGGCCCGGGTGGGCCGGTCCTCCAGCTGCGCGACCTCGGGGAAGTTCGACTGGGCGGGCCGGGGCAGGTCGATCGGGACGTCCTGGTCGAAGCCGAAGCTCACCGCCGTGTCGTAGAACTGCTGGGCGGTGAGGTCGACGCCCATCCGGGCGAACGCCGTGTTGCACGACACGGCGAGGATGTCGAACAGCGCACCGCCGCAGACGTCGCCGCCGGAGTTCTCGATCGGCGAACCGGCGGTGGGCGGCAGGAACTCGCGCTCCCGCGGGTACTCGGGCTCGTCGGCGTCGACGTTCCCGGACTGGATGCCGGCCGTGGCCGTCACGACCTTGAACGTCGAGCCCGGCGGCAGGTTGTCCTGGTACCAGCGGGCCAGGCGGGGCTTGCTGGGGTCGGCGTCGAGCACCTCGGCCGCGTCCAGCGCCGCCTGGAAGTTGTGGGAGGCCAGCGGCTCGGGCTCGTAGGTCGGGTTCGACCAGGCGGCGATGATCGCCCCGTCCCGCGGGTCGAGCACCACCACCGAGCCGGTCCGGTCGCCGAGCTGGTCCCGGGCGACCCGCTGCACGTCGGCCCGCAGGGTCAGGGTGAGGTTGCCGACCTGCTCCTCGTTCTCCAAGAGGTTGCCGAGCTGCTCCAGGCCGAAGCCGAGGTCGCCGGTCAGCTCGTCGTTGTAGGTGCGCTCGACGCCGCTGATGCCGGTGGCCAGCGGGTTGAACGTGCCGACGACGTGGGCGAACAGCGGGCCCTCGGGGTACATGCGCTGGAGCTCGAAGCGGTCGTCGGACTCGACCGAGTGGGCGAGCAGCACGCCGTCGGCGGTGGTGATCGTGCCCCGGGGCGCCGAGAAGTCGCGGATCTCCTGCCGGTTGTTGCGCGGGTCGTTCTGGCGCTCCTCGGCGTCGAAGACCGTGTAGCGGTTCAGCTGGACGAACAGGACGACGTAGCAGAGCGTGAGGAACACGCCCAGGTTGCGGATCTGCTTGCGGGGCGCGTGGCTCATGCGCCGACCGCCACGAACTCGGTGGCGTCGACGTCGCGCGGCACCGAGTTGTCGGAGATCCGCAGCAGCAACGCCAGCAGCACGTAGTTCGCCAGCAGCGACGAACCGCCGTAGGACACGAACGGCAGCGCCACACCGGTCAGCGGGAGCACCCGGATCACGCCGGCGATGATCACGAACGCCTGGAAGCCCAGCAGCGTGGTGAGGCCCACGGCGAGCAGGGCGTCGAACCCGTTGGACGCCCGCAGCGCGATGCGCAGCCCGGCGCCGATGATCAGCAGGAACGACACCAGGATCGCGGTGGCGCCCATCAGCCCCAGCTCCTCGGTGATCGCGGTGAAGATGAAGTCGGTCCGGGCCAGCGGCACCGTGAGCGGGTCGCCCAGGTTGATGCCGGTGCCGAGGATGCCGCCGTCGGCCATGGCGTACATGGTCTCGACCAGCTGCTTGCCGGCCCCGTCGGCGTGCGGCCACGGGTTCCGCAGGATGTCGACCCGCTGGCGCACGTGGGAGAACGTGTTGATCGAGAACGCCACGCCGCCCACGAACAGCAGCGTGCCGATCACCAGGTACGACGCCCGCTCGGTCGCCACCCACAGCAGCACGATGAACAGGGTGAAGAACAGCAGCGACGAGCCGAGGTCGCGCTCGAGGATCATCACCACCAGCGACGCGCCCCAGGCCACGAGCACCGGGCCCAGGTGCTTGGGGTCGGGCACCGACAGCGCCCCGACGTTGCGGTGCACGGCCAGCAGCTCTCGGTTGTCGACCAGGTAGCCGGCGAAGAACACGGCCAGCGCCAGCTTGGCGAACTCGCCCGGCTGGAAGCTCACCGGCCCGAACGCCACCCAGATGCGGCTGCCGCGCTGGTTCACGCCGAACACCGGCAGCAGCGGGAGCAGCAGCAGCACCAGGCCGATCAGGCCCGCCGTGTAGCGGTAGCGCTCCAGCGTGCGGGTCTGGCTCAGGAAGATCAGCGTGGCCACGAAGGCGCCCATGCCGAGCATCAGCCACGACGCCTGCAGCGCCGGCAGGTTCCCCTTGAACCGGGCGTGCTCGTCGAGGCGGACGATGAACACGTAGCCGATGCCGTTCAGCAGGCTGGCCAGCGGCAGCAGGATCCCGTCGGCCTGGGGGGCGAGGCGCCGGATGGCGACGTGGCCCACGATCGGGGCGCCGAGGACGACCCCGAGGAACGGCGTGAGGCTCTCGCGGATCTCCGAGCCCTGGGCCATGCTGGCGAGCCAGTAGGCCCCGACGATCACGAGGGAGCTGAGGACGAGCAGCCCCAGCTCGGTGTTCCGGCGGGCAGACCGCATGGTCACACCGTCAGGACGGTCACGCCGGCGGCGGAGCCTGCGTGGTCGTGGGGCCGGTCGGAGCGGTGGTGGCGGTGGCGCCCGGCGGGACGGTGGTGGTCGTGGTGGCCGGCGGCTCGTCGTCGCGCGCCTGCTCCTCCAGCTCCGCCACGCGGTCCTCGAGGGTGTTCACGTAGCGCTGGGCGCCCTTCAGCGACGACTCCTCCTTGCCCTCCTCGAGGGTGAGGATGACGTCGTCGGGCAGCTGGTCGCGCGTGAGGCCGCTCGACTCCTCCAGCTCCGGCTCGATCCAGGCGACCCCACCGGGGCGCCCCCGGAAGATCGCCACCTCGTCGCCGTCGAAGCCCACGTAGTAGGCCGCCCGCGCGTACCACTGGATCGTGGCGAACACGCCGCCGATCAGCGCCAGCACCAGCAGGCTGAACAGCGCCACCCGCCAGGTGAACCGGCGGGGCTTGCGGGGCGCGGCGTGGCGGGCCTCGCCGTCCTTGCGGCGGTGCCGGGCGCTGCGCAGGCGCGAGGTCACGCTGGTCTCGTCGTCGAGCGCCTCGTCGCTGTAGGCGCCGCCGCTGCCGTAGGCCGACAGCTCGGCGGTGTCGTGGCGGGGCCCGGCGTGGGGCTCGTCGGCCAGGGCGCGGGACGCCGCGGCGCCGCGGTCGCCGTCCTCCAGCACGTCGACCACGACCACCGTCACGTTGTCGCGCCCGCCGGCGTGGACGGCCAGGCGCACGAGCTCGTCGGCGGCCTCGGCCGGGTCGACCAGGCGGCGCAGCACCGACGTGATGCCCTCGTCGGACACCTCGTTGAACAGGCCGTCGGAGCAGAGGACGAACCGGTCGCCGGGGTGGGGGATGACGGTGATGACGTCGACCGGCACCTCGTCGTAGACGCCGAGCACCCGGGTGAGGATGTTGCGCTGCGGGTGGGTGGCCGCGTCCTCGGGGGACAGGCTGCCCTCGCGCACCATCTCGGCCACGAGGCTGTGGTCCTCGGTGAGCTGCTCGAACACGCCGTCGGCGAAGCGGTAGGCCCGCGAGTCGCCGACGTTCGCGATCGCGAACACCTCGTCGCCGTTGCCGTCGTCGACCACGGCCAGGGCCACGACCGTGGTGCCCATGCCGGTGAGGTCCGGGTCGTCGTTGCCCTTCTCGTGGACGGCGCGGTTCGCGACCTGGATGGCGTCGACCAGGGTCTCGGGGCTGGCGCGCCCCTCGTCGTCACGGGTGAAGCTCTCGGCGAGGGCCTCGCAGGCCGTGAGCGACGCCGTCTCCCCACCCTGGTGGCCGCCCATGCCGTCGGCGACCACCCAGATGCCGTTGTTCGGGTCCGCGTAGTAGCGGTCCTGGTTGTTGGAGCGCACCCGGCCCACGTCGGTCGCTCCGGACCACTGCAGCAGCACCTCGCCTGCCATGGCGGTCACGTCAGCTCCAGCACGGTGTTGCCGATCTGCACGCGGTCACGCTTCTTGACGACCATGGGCCCGGCAACGCGGTTGCGGTTGAGGTAGGTGCCGTTCGTGGAGCCCAGATCCTCCAGGTACCACTGGCCGTCCCGGTGGAACACCCGGGCGTGGACTTGACTGGCATACGCGTCCTCGATGGGGACCTGGCAGCCGGCGGCACGACCCAGCGTCACCTCTTCGTCGAGCGGGTAGCTGCGTCCCCGCAGCTCCGGCGGTTCGATCACCCGCAGCTGGGGGACCGACGACCGGCCCCGACCGCCTCGCCGCGACGGCTTGCGCTGCGCACCGGCCGCGCGCCCCCCGCTCCCGGCCGGCACCTCCGCGAGGCCGGGGGCGTTGATCTCCGTCCAGACCGCCCGCAGCACGCGGAAGAAGAACAGGTACAGCAGCACCAGGAGGAAGATCTTCAACAAGTTGAGGAGATCGTCGGGCACCGCTGCGGAGGTTACAGGTCCACTAAGAGCCGCTGCGTACAGGTGGGCGTGCGGACCAGCCGATGGGTGGTCGCCGGGTGACGCGCCCGGAGGGGCGGGCGACGGCTCGGCTCGCTGCTCAGCTCGCCTCGAAGTGCATGTGCGTGTTGCCGAAGCTGAGCTTGTCGCCGTCACGCAGGATGTGTTGGTCGATCCGCACGCCGTTGACCTTGGTCCCGTTGGTGGAGCCCAGGTCGATGAGCAGGAAGCCCGTCTCGTGCGGGCGGATCTCCGCGTGGTTCCGGCTGACGTTGGGGTCGGCGAGCACGATGTTGCACTCGGG
>DATCLV010000531.1:0-1839 GCA_036563745.1 Acidimicrobiales bacterium
ACGCCGGTGCGCTGCGGTCCCGGCTCGTCGAGGCGCTCGAGGCCGACGAGCTGGCGATCCCGCTCGTCGCACGGCTCCGGGACGCCGTCGCGGCGGCCACCGACCTGCTGGCCCGGGCGGCGGGGCGCGGGCCGACCTCGCCGCCCGTTCCGCCCGACCAGCCCGAGCCGCGGGCACCGTCCGAGCCGCGGGCGCCGTCCGCGCCGCAGCCGCCGTCCGAGCCGACGGTCACCTTCGACCGGGCCACCGCCGAGGCCCGGCTCCAGGAGATCCGCGAGCGGCTGCGCGCCGAGGCCCGCCTCGACCTCACCTGGCAGTTCCAGGAGCTGCCCGATGCCGACGGCTGACCTCGCCCGGGTCCGGGCGATGGTCGCCGCCTACGGCGCGACCGACGAACGGCCCCGGGCCCTCGCCCTCGACGCCGAGCCCACCTGGGCCGGACCCGAGGTCATCGACGGCGACGGGACCGCCATCCGGGTCGTGCCCTGCCCCTCGCCCCTCGCGGTGCGGGCCGCGCTCGTGGACCACCACCGGGACGACGAGGTGCTCGTCGTCCTCACCCCCTGCCGGAGCGGCGAGCTCGGCCTCGACGTCCGGGCCCGCCTCGTCAAGGGCAACGTCCTGCCGCTCGACCCGTTCAGCGCGGTCCTGGCCGTGTTCCGGGCCCGGGTCCTCGACCCGCAGCTGGCCACCGAGCGGTGGCTGATCGACGACCTCGTCGCGCTGGCACCGTCGGGCGGCTGGGTCGACCGGGTCCCGCTCGGCGGCGTGCTCGACATCGACCACGCCTGGCGCACCTGGCACACCGCCCGGTTGCGGTTGGACGACGAGCCCGCGTCGCTCGTCGAGATCCTGCGCCTCGGTGCGGACACGTCGCTCGGCGCCGCCGCCGCCGAGCTCGACGAGGACCGTCGCCGGCGCCTCGGCGACCGGTGGGCGGCGACGCTCGGACCGGCCGCCCCCGTGCTCGTCGACCTCCTCGCCGACGGTGCCGGCGGCAGCCTCGCCGCGCTGGGGCTCGTCGCCGGGCTCCTCTGGACCCCCACCGACGACCCGGTGCTGGCGGAGACCCAGCTGCTCGGCCGCGCCCGGCTGGAGGACTGGTTCGGGCGCGACCGGCTCGACACCCGAGCCGCCGGCCAGTGGGCGGCCGCCGCCACCGAGCTGCTCGACGCCTCCCCCCAGGTCCTCGACGCCGCCGATCGCGTGCTGGTCGACAAGGACCTCACACCCCTCGCCGTCCTCTCCGACCACCTGCACCGCGGGTTCGAGCTCCGGCTCCAGGCGCTGGCCCGAGCCCTCGACGCCGGCCGCGTCGACGACGCGGCGCACGCCCTCACGTCGCTGGAGCAGCACGAGCTGGCCCGCCGCCGGTCGCCCCGGGTCAAGGCCGCGGCGGCGGCCGTCCGCCTCCTTCGACGCGGCACAAACCCGGTCGCCCCGCCGACGACCTTCGCCGCCGCGGCCGAGGCCTACGCCCGCGACTGGGCCTTCGTCGACGAAGCGCTCCGCCTCCTGCGGGAGGGCGACAGCCTCCCCGAGCTCAGCGCCGCCTACGCCCGCCTGAGCGACGCCATCGCGACCGAGCGCACCGCCGCCGGGGCGACGTTCACCACCCTGCTCGCCGAGTGGTCCGCCGCCGAACCCGTGCCCGACCCCCGGATCGTCCCGCTGGAGCACCTCCTCGACGAGATCGTCGCCCCGGTCGCCACCGCCGCACCCGTGCTCCTCGTCGTGTGCGACGGCATGAGCCTGCCCGTCGCGCACGAGCTGATCCGGGACCTGATCGACGAGCGGTGGGCACCGGCCTCGCCCGCCGACCGGGACACGTGGCCGACC
>DATCLV010000532.1:0-3729 GCA_036563745.1 Acidimicrobiales bacterium
GTCCCGAAGCAGCCCCCAGCCCCCGGCCGAGTCGCGCTCGCCGGCGACAGCCTGTCCATCCAGGGCGGCTACTTCGGCGGCGGCTACGGCGACATCGACATCACCGACAAGATCGGCCTCGGCTGGCAGGCCGAGACCGCGCACCCCCGGGTCAGCCGCGACGTCACCGGGCCCGCCACCTCCCCCGCCGTGCTCATCGTCGCCCTCGGTCAGAACGACGCCGCCAACGGCCTCGACCAGACCGACCGCCAGCAGCTCTTCGCCCTGGCGCTCGCCCCCGCCGACGGCGCCTGCACCGTGCTCGTGAAGCCCTGGTACGTCGGCTCCGACACCGTGCGGCTCCGCGGCATCGCCGACTACCGGGCGTGGGTCGACGAGATGGTCACCCTCTTCCCCGGCCGGGTCCACTCGGTCGACTGGCGGCCCCACGCCGAGCAGCCCGGCGTCCTCGCCGCCGACGGCTACCACCTCACCGAGACCGTCGGCGCCCCGACGTACAACGCGTTCATCCGGTCGGCCCCCGAGGCCTGCGGAGGTGCGTCGTGAACGCCGACTTCGAGACCGTCGCCATGGCGACCCTCTGCTACCGGCGCATGGCCGCCAAGGGCGTCTACCGGCCCGCCGACGTCGAGCACGGGTTCGCCCGCCGGCTCATCCGCATCACCGGCGCCGACGAGGACGCCGCCCTCGAGCGGGCCAGGGCCTTGCTGCCCGCCGACCTCGATCTGGTCGCCCAAGAGGGCGACGGGTGGGTCGACGGCTACTGCGACTGCCGGGACACCGACCGCCACCGGTCCCTCGCCGGCAAGTCGGAGCAGTACAAGGCCGACTACGACCGCGGCTGGAACGACCGGCTCGACGACGAGAACCGGTTCGACCTCGAGTTCAACGCCCACGTCCGGGACCCCGAAGAGGAGCCGGAGGGGGTGTGGCTGTGACCCCGGCCCCTGCCGCCGTCGCCTTCCGGTACTGCTGCTCGGCCGCCACGTCCCCGCTGTGCGACCGCGGCGACGGCCAGCCCACCCGTCCCCGCTGCGGGCACTGCGGCGCCACGCTCGACGTCGAGGCCGGCCAGTGGGGCGCCTTCGAGTGGACCAGCCACGGCCGCTACGACCTCGAGGCCGCCGTCCGCACCTTCCCGTCGCGGCCGCTGGCCGACGAGTGGGCCGAGGCCCGCAACCTCGTCGTCCGGTTCGTACCCAGTGCCGAGCCGGCCCCGGCCGCCCTGTTCACGGTGCTGCGAGGGGGCCGGTCATGATGCGCCGCCGCCTCGGCCCCACGATCATCCTGCTGGCGCTGTTCGCCATCGCCCTGTCGTCGGTCGCCCGCGACATCGACAGCCGCGCCTCCGCCCGCCCGGAGGGCCCGGCGGCCGAGCTGCTCGCCCAGCTCCCCGTCGAGCCTGAGAACCGGGCCGGCTACGAGCGGGACCGGTTCGGTGACTACGACCGGCCCGCCGTCCTCGCCGCCAACCACGCCGACTACCCCGACTGCGACGGCTACTACAGCGCCGCCGATGCCGTCTGCCACCTGAGCGCCGACGGCGTCCAGGTCGACCACCTGGTCCCCCTGGCGGAGGCGTGGGACTCCGGTGCCTGGTCGTGGGGCCCGGACCAGCTCGACCAGTTCGCCGGCGACATCCAGAACCTCTGGCTGATGACCAGCGCGCTCAACCAAGCGAAGAGCGACGCCGACCCGGCCGAATGGCTGCCGCCGGCCGAGGCCGCGGTGTGCGACTACGTGACCACCTGGATCGAGGTCAAGGCCGCCTACAGCCTGTCCGTCGACCAGGCGGAGCGCGCCGCCCTTGAGCAGGCGCTGGCCAGCTGCCCGGGAGGTGGGGCGTGAACGCCTCGACCCGGGCGGTCTGGCTCTCAAGGGCCCTGCTGGCCATCACCGCCGTCGTCTGCGTCGTCGTCCTGGCGCTCGTCGACGGCCGCTTGCCGATCCTCGCGTTCGCTCTCGCCGTGTTCGTCGTCCCCAACTTCCGCACGGCGATCGGCTGGGCCGTCGGCGCCACCGCCCTCGCCCTCCTCGCCATCTGGCTCATCGGTCTCGCCTGGGAGCGGACCCATGGCCTCTGAGATCCCCGCCGGCGACGTGGCCGGCACCAACCCAAGGAGAAGCACCCCCTTGAACCCGATGAAGAAGCTGCTGGGCGTGGCCGCCACCGTGGTGGCCGCGGTCCTCTTCGCCACGGCGCCGGCCGGCGCCAACGGCTCGCCGCTCGAGCAGTCGGCCGAGCTGACCGCCGACTGCGGCCAGGTGACGCTCACGCTGGTCAACGGCCACGAGCACGCCACCCACGACTTCACGTACGTGTGGGCGGTCCGCACGTCGGACGGCACCACCGAGGACGTGGCCGTGGCCAACTCCGACAGCCCCGTCACCCACGAGGTCAACCTCGAGCCGGGCGACGGCAACGGCTGGGTGAGCTTCGGCGTCGTGGCCGGCCCCGAGAGGGACTACTACCTGGCGTTCTCGACCATCAGCGTGCCGCTGTGCGAGCCCGAGCCGGACTCGACGACGTCGACCACCGAGGGCGACGAGACCCCCGGCGACGACGAGGACGACGAGACCCCCGGCGACGAGCAGCCCGGGGACGAGCAGCCCGGCGACGAGCAGCCGGGCGACGAGCAGCCGGGCGACGAACAGCCGGGCGACGAGCAGCCCGGCGACGAACAGCCGGGCAACGAGCAGCCCGACGACGAGCAGGCCGACACCAGCGGCACCACCCCCGACCAGACGGTCGAGGACACCGACACCGCCCCCGAGGACGCCGACGGCGGCGCCCCCGAGTACCAGAACTGCGCCGACGTCGCCGCCCACCGCTCCGTGCCGATCCTCGTCGGCGAACCCGGGTTCTCCGAGCGGCTCGACGCCGACCGCGACGGCATCGGCTGCGAGATCGGCGAAGCCGCCATCGAGATCGCCGCTGGCTCCGCCCGCGGCGGTGAGCTGCCCCACACCGGCTCGAACTCGACCCGGGCGCTCCTCACCGCCGGCACTGGCCTCGTCCTCATCGGCGGAGGCCTGTTCCTCGCCCGCCGGCTGATCCAGCAGCGGCGTACCGCCTGACCCCTGAACGTCAACGGGCCCCGCGGGTGGTGACGCACCCCGGGGCCCTCGACCAGGACCTGACAAGGAGGCCCTGATGCACCCGCACGCTAGCCCCATCGCCGTCCAGGCGAGGTACCCGCAGGCGATCGTGCCCGCGCCGGCCCCGACCCGCCGCACGGAGGCCGTCCGGTGATCCGCAGCCTGATCAGGCGCCGCGCCGAACAGCGCCGCACCGACGAGACCTGGGCACAGGGCATCACCGACCAGCTCGTCACCGCACACGAGAGGTGGCTGCGATGAGCGCCGACAGCGAGGTGGCCGAACTCATCGCCGGCTTCCACGCCGCCTGCACCGGCAAGCCCAAGGACCCCCACCAGACCAGCTGGTGGCGGGACGGCTACGAGCTCGGCCAGCAGTACACCCGCCGCCGTCCGGCGGCGCAGACCGAACCGCTCCCCTCCGCCGGAGAGCCGCACACCAAGGGCGTAGACGTCATCGAGGTCCTCGCCCGAACGAACCAGGAGACCACCGATGCCTGACACCACGGACGCGAACGACATGGACCGTGAAATCGGGGCCAACGATTTCAAGGTCGAGGCCGAAGCCCTGAACTCGGGCGACGGCCGCTCGCCCGAGGTCGAGACCGTCCGGCTCAGCGACCTCATCGAA
>DATCLV010000545.1:0-1873 GCA_036563745.1 Acidimicrobiales bacterium
CGTCGGCACGGTGTCGGGCGCCATCCTCACCCGGTTCGTCCGGTCCAGCGCGCTCGAGGCGCTCGGGGAGGACTACACCCGCACGGCCCGGGCCAAGGGCCTCCCCCGCCGGGTGGTCATCGGCCGCCACGTGCTGCGCAACGCGCTGGTGCCGGTCGTGACCGTCACCGGCATCCAGCTCGCCTACCTGCTCTCCGGCGTCGTGATCGTCGAGGTCGTGTTCGCCTGGCAGGGCCTCGGCCAGCTGGCGCTGCAGGCGGTCGAGACCCGCGACTACCCGCTGCTGCAGGGCGCCGTGCTGCTGTTCGCCGTGTTCTTCCTCGTCGTCAACCTCGTGGTCGACCTCCTCTACGCCGTCGTCGACCCCCGCATCTCCCGATGACCGCCCTCGACGACACCCCCGCCGGCCCTGCGGAGGCCGGGCAGGTCGCCGCCCCCGACGAGGCGGTCGGCGCCCGCGGCCTGCTGCGCGCGCTCCTCCGCAACCGGCTCGCCGCCGCGGCGCTCGTCGTGCTGGCGACCTTCGTCGTCGTCGCCGTCCTCGGCGAGCGCCTCGCCCCCTACGGCCGCAACGAGGTGTCGAGCGCCGACAAGCTGCGCGGCCCCAGCCTCGACCACCTCTTCGGCACGGACCAGCTCGGGCGGGACGTGTTCTCGCGCGTGCTCATCGGCGCCGAGTCGTCGCTGCGGGTCGGGCTCGTCGCCGTCGGCATCGCCCTGGCGGCCGGCGTCGTCCTCGGGCTCGTCGCCGGCTACTACCGCGGCCTGGTCGACGACGTCGTCATGCGGTGCATGGACGTGCTGTTCGCCTTCCCGGCGATCCTGCTCGCCATCGCCATCATGGCCATCCGGGGGCGGGGCGCGACCAACGCCATGATCGCCATCGGCATCGTCTACACGCCGATCTTCGCCCGGGTGACCCGGGCGAGCGTGCTGAGCGTCCGGGAGCAGGTCTTCGTGCGGGCGGCCCGGTCGATCGGCGCCGGCGACCTACGGATCATGACCCGGCACGTCCTGCCCAACGTGGCGGCGCCGATCATCGTGCAGACCTCGATCAGCCTGGCCTTCGCCATCCTGGCCGAGGCGGCGCTGTCCTTCATCGGCCTCGGCACCCAGCCGCCGGAGCCGTCGTGGGGGCGGATGCTGGCCGACGGGCGGGGCTTCATCCAGGACGCCTGGTGGATGGCGGTGTTCCCCGGCCTGGCGATCTTCGCCGTCGTGCTGTCGTTCAACGTGACCGGCGACGCCCTGCGGGACGCGCTCGACCCGCGGCAGCGCTCGGCCATCGAGTCGGCGACGGGAGGGGGCTGATGCCGGCCGACCCCGTGCTCGCCGTCGAGGACCTCCGGGTCACCATCGCCACCCGGCGGGGCCCGGCCCGGGCGGTCAACGGCGTGTCGTGGTCGGTGGCCCCCGGCGAGACGCTCGCCATCGTCGGCGAGTCCGGCAGCGGCAAGAGCGTCAGCGTGCTCTCGCTGCTCGGCCTCGTCCCTCGCCCACCGGCCACCGTCACCGGCACCGCCACGTTCCAGGGCCAGGACCTGATCGCCCTGCCCGAGGAAGCCCTCCGGAAGGTGCGGGGGCCGGGCATCGGAATGGTGTTCCAGGACCCCATGACCTCGCTCAACCCCGTGCTCACCATCGGGCGCCAGCTCACCGAGGGCATGGAGGTGCACCTCGGGCTCGACCGGCGCGCCGCCACCGAGCGCGCCGCCGAGCTCCTCGACCTGGTGGGCATCCCCTCGCCCCGCGAGCGGCTGGCCAGCTACCCCCACCACCTCTCCGGCGGCATGCGCCAGCGGGTCATGATCGCCGTCGCGCTGTCCTGCGAGCCGGCCGTCCTCATCGCCGACGAGGCCACGACCGCGCTCGA
>DATCLV010000558.1:0-2640 GCA_036563745.1 Acidimicrobiales bacterium
CGTCGGCACCGAGCAGGTCGAAGCGATCGAGTGCTCCCACGATCAGCTCTTCGATCCGGGCACCGACCGGCGATCCGGCCGTGACCGCCGGGGCGGCAGCGACCGCTCGTCCCGGTACGTCGAGGCGGGCAAGGACGGCACCGATCGGGGGAGGCGACGGCCTGATCGCCCGGACCAGCAGCCACATCCCGAGACCCACGCCGCCGCCCCACAGGGCGGCGATGAGGGCGGTCACGGTGCCGCCTCCGCTGTCCGGGCCGTGAACCGCTCCGGCTCCTCGAGGCTTGCCATCTTGTCGAGCAGCCGGGCACCCAGGCCGAAGGTGGCACCCACGGCGATCAGCACCACCTGGCCCGCCGGCGTCTCGTAGGCCTCCAGGTAGTCGAGGTTGGTGACCGCCAGCAGCACCAGGGTGGCCGTGACGACGCCGACGATCACCCGGGCGGCGGTGCGGATGCGGGCCCGGCCGACCTCGACCCGGATGCGCATCCTGGCGTCGTCGCGGATCGCCTCGGCCAGCCGGGACAGCAGGGCGGCCAGGTCCCGCACTTCCATCCGGGCGGCGATCACCAGTGCCGCCACCACCAAGTCGGCCGACGGGTGCCGCACCTCGGCGCCGAAGGTGCGCAGGGCATCGGGGAGCCGGATGTCGAGGCGGGGATCGAGCCGGCGGACCAGCGCCCGCACCTCGGGCCCGATCGCGGCCGGCGCAATCGGGCCCGTGGAGGTGATCGCCTCTTCGAGCCCCGCTGCGGCGACCATCGAGTCGCGCACCATCTCGGTCCACGCCGCGATCGCCTCCGTGCGGGCGACGGCCTCGTCGCGTGCGGCCTTGCTTCCTCGCATCCGGGGCACGACCCAGGACGCCGCGGCAGCCAGCAGTGCCAGCGCCACCGACGACGTCAGCAGGAACACCAGGACGGCACCGGCAGCGACCAGGCAGGTCCGCCGCCACGCCGGGGTCATCCCGTCGATGCGGAGGCGTGACACGGAGTCGGCGAAGACCTGCCGACCGGTCACCCCGGCCACGACCAGCACGAGGCCACCCCCGACGCCGGCACCGATCACGGCGGCGACCAGCGCTGTCATCGCCACCACCCTTCGGCGTCGGCCAGCCGGCGGGAGTCGAAACCGTGATCGGCGAGCACCTCGGTGAGGTGGCGGCTCGGAGGGGCGGCCGGTACCGCAGCACCGGAGCTGCCCGGCCGCCACAACTCGTTGGAGACGACCACGCCCGCCTCAACGCCGCCCGTGACCTCCCGCACGCTGGTGATGCGCCGGGCGCCGCCGACCCAAGCCAGGTGCACCACAAGGTGCAGGGCGTTGGCGACGAGGAGGTTGGTGACGTCGGGCTCGAGGCGCTCCCTGGTCATGGCGGCGTACATGGCGAGCCGGGAGAACACACCCCGGGACGAGTCGGCGTGGATGGTGCACATCGACCCCTCGTTGCCCTGGCTCATGGCGAGGAGCATCGGCAGGACCTCCGCTCCTCTCACCTCGCCGACGATCACCCGCTGTGGGTCCATGCGCAGCGCCTCGTGGACGAGCTGGGCCAGGGTGAACTCACCCGCTCCTTCGGTGTTGGCCGGGCGGGCTTCGAGCGTCTCGTAGTCGGGGTGGAGGTCCTCGAAGTGCTCGAGCCCGATCTCCAGCGAGTCCTCGACGGTGACGAGCCGCTCGGACTGGTCGATCTCGTTGATGAGGCACCGCAGCGTCGTCGTCTTCCCGGTCCCGGTGCCCCCGGCGACCATCAGGTTGCGGTGGCCGCGGACGGCGGCGGCCAGGAAGTCGGCGAGAGGTCCATCACACATGCCCAGGTCCACGAGCTGGTCGAGGCGGTGGATGCGGAAGTCGTGCCGGCGGATCGTCACGGTCGGCCGGCCCGAGACCGCCATGAGGGCGTGGAGCCGGTCGCCGCTGGGGAGCTGCAGGTTCAGTGCGGGGTTGGCGTAGTCCCAGCGGCGCTCGCTGCGCCCGATGCGGCGGGCCGCCGTGGCGACGAGCTCGACCAGGTCGGTGTCCGAGTCGGCCACCGCCGGGCCTCGCACCTTCCGCCCGTCGCGCAGGGTCAGCCACACCCGGTCGTGGCCGGAGACGTGGATGTCACGGACCTCCGGGTCGTCAAGCAGCGGCTGGAGCCGGGCCAGCCCGTGGAGGCGGTCGAGCACCGCTGCCGCCACTGCCCGTTCCTCCCCCTCGTCCATGGGTGCCTTGCCGACGGCGAGCGCCTGCTCCGCCAAGCGGCGCAGTTCGTCGCCGAGGAGGTGGACCGACAGCGCCTTCTCGTCGTCGGCCGGCAGGCGAGTCACCGAGCCGGATCGAGCCTCGGTCAGGGCCTCGCCGACGGTCCGGTGGAGGCGGGCCACCAGGTCGGGATCGGCCCCGGAAGCCCGCCCGTCGGAGGCTGCGGTCAGGGTCACGCTCCGACCTCCTCGGCAGGGTTGACCAGGGAGCCCGCGTTAGTCAGGACGGCGTCGGCCAGCTGGCGAGCCGCCCGTCCCAGCTCGCTGCGAGCCAACCGCCGGCCGACCCATCGCCCGCCGGCCAGGGTGTCGGCGGACCGAGGGTCCCAGGGGAGGGTGGTCAGGACGGGCACACCGAGCTGCGTGGCAACGTCACTGGGCCGGTAGGGACCATCGC
>DATCLV010000575.1:0-5340 GCA_036563745.1 Acidimicrobiales bacterium
GGCATGGCGGGCCCGGCAGTCGTCGTGCACGCCCAGGGCAGCATCCTCGCCGAGCGCGACCTCGTGCGAATCATCCGCGACGAGCTCCGCCGCCGCGGCCTCGGAGGTGCCAGAGCATGACCATCGTCATCGTCAACACCGGCGAGCGCGGCCTGCTCGAGCACGGCCTCGGCGTCGCCCTCGAGCTCCGCCTGCACACGACCGACCTCACCGGGCTCGCCCCGGTCGAGCTCGACGACCTCACCACCGGCGACCTCGACGAGCCCACGTTCACCGGCTACACGCCGGTGCCGCTGCCGCCTGCCAGCTGGTCGATCACCACTGGCAACCCGACCGAGGCCAGGCAGCCGCCCGCCGTGTTCACCTGCTCGGCCGACCTGCCCGGGCCCGAGCTCGTGCGCGGCTACCACGTCGTGCGCCAGAGCGACGACGTGCTCATGTGGCTCGAGCAGTGGCCCGGGCCCATCACCGTCGAGTTCGCCGACGACGAGATCCACCTCACCCCGACCATCACCCTCGACGACGCACAGGGGCACGACATGCCAACCGGAGCGATCATCCCGTGGCCGACAGACACGCCCCCCGCCGGCTGGCTCCTCTGCGACGGCTCGGCGGTCAGCCGCACCCAATACGCCAACCTCTTCGCGGTAATCGGCGAGACCTGGGGCGAGGGCGACGGCTCGACCACCTTCAACTTGCCGGACCTGCGCGGCCGGTTCCCGTTGGGTCGAGCGCAGTCGGGCACCGGCTCGGTGATCGGCGAGACCGGTGGCGCCCTCGACCACACCCACGGCCTCAACCACCCGGGTGCCGCCGCCGCCATCGCCTGGGCCGCCTCGTCCAGCCCGCTGCGGATGAGACGGTACACCGGCAGCGGCTCGTTACCGTTCGACGCGAATGTCGCCACGACCCAGAACGCCTCGGCGCTGACCGGCGACACGTCGACCGGGCTGAGGAACACGATCGCCCTCGTCGGCGACACCGAGTCCGCCAACCCGCCCTTCGCGGTCGTCAACTGGATCATCAAGACCTGACCTGATGGCGGACCTTACGCCCCCCGCCTCCGGTGAAGGCCCGGGCGGTGCGCTGATCGGCGGCACCGCCCCGGTCGAGGTCCGGCATGGCTCCGGGCCCGCGCACGCCGGCATCGTCGTCGAGTGGGATCTCGACGGCGACGGCGACTTCGACCAGCCCGAGGAGAACATCACCCCCTGGCTCGTCGAGGGCGAGGCCTCCACCGGCCGCGACACGCCCTCGCAGCTCGCCCAGGCCGGGCCCGGCCAGCTGCGCCTCACCCTCACCAACCCCGACGGCCGGTTCAGCCCCTTCAGCCAGTCGCCGTTCGCTGTGCGTTCCGGCGGCCGCATCCGCGTCCGCACCGAGGACGCCCCCAACCCCGACCCGGCGCTGCTGGCCCGCGACCTCTTCAGCGGCGAGGGCCCCCTCGGCGCCGACGAGCTCGGCAACCGGTGGCAGCACATCAGCCCCACCGAGCTCATGCGCCAGCAGGACGTGCACGGCCGCACCCTCGCCCGCACCACCGTCAAGGGCGAGGTGGCTGCCGCCATCGTCAGCCTCCCCACCGGCGACTTCTACGCCCAGGCCAAGATCCGGGTGAGGGACGGCACCAACGAGGCGGGCATCGTGTTCCGCCGCCAGGACCCGGCCAACTTCGGCCTCCTGTTCGTCCGCCCAGGCCGGTTGGTGCTCGGCGAGTTCGTCGACGCGGTCTGGCAGCAGCTTGGCAGCATCTCCATCGAGAACCGCACCGACGTGACCATCGGCGTGCTCCTCGAGGGCGACCAGGTGACCGCTCTGCTCGAGGGCGTGCGGGTCGTCACCGGCACCACCGCCACCGACCCCGACGACGCCAACGCCGGGATCTGGGGCGGCTGGTTCCAGCAGCGGCCGGTCTCGTTCGACGAGTTCTGGGTGTGGGACGGGCTGGGCGGCGAGGCCGAGGGCGTGCTCTGGACCGGGCGCGTCACCAGCATCGTCCCCTCCGTCCCGGTCGATGGCGCCCCCACCGTCGAGATCAGCGCCGAGGGCCCGCTGCTCGACGCAGCGCAGACCGACATCAGCCCGCCCGCCAGTGTCGGGCCCATGCCCGGCATCACCGTCGGCATGACCACCGGCGAGCTCGTCGGCGCCACCCTCGCAGCAGCACGGCTCCTGCACCCACCGGGCCCGATCGCACGTGGCACCATCCGCCCCGGCGCCGTCGGCATCGAGCCCGGCAAGGCCCTCGACATCGCCCGCATGTTCGAGGAGATCGAGCTCGGGTTCATCTGGGAGACCCCGGAGGGGCGCATCGGTTTCGCCGGCCGTGGGGACCGCCTGGCCGACGACACGACCGGCTGGTGGTCCGACGCCGAGGGCGCGCAGTTCTCCTACCGCGCCCTCGCCCTCGGTGACTGGCGTTCGCAGATCCGCAACCGGGTGACCGCCAAGCTCGCCCCGAAGGTGCCGCGCCTCGCGTTCCGCAGCGTCATGGGCCTCGCCGCCCCCGCTGGCAACAGCGTCCCGGTGAATGTCCCGTTGCCGGGCCCTGAGCACGGCGTCGAGC
Organism: Acidimicrobiales bacterium; assembly: GCA_036563745.1. GTDB lineage: Bacteria > Actinomycetota > Acidimicrobiia > Acidimicrobiales > VFJN01 > DASXTK01. The sequence continues at coordinate 2,567 of DATCLV010000575.1, forward strand.
CGGGCGACCTGCTGCTCCTCGTGATCGCCTCCGCCGTCGGCACCCCCGGTCGCGAGTGGATCGTGCCCGCCGGATGGAAATCCTTCCGCGACGCGAAGGACGCGCTCGCCAGGATGCGCATCTACGGCAAGGTGCTCGAGCCCGGCGACCTCGGCAACGTGGTGACGCTCTACGACGGCTCGGGCGTCAGCGGCGGGTGGGCCGCCGTACTCTGGATCGTCAAGCGAGGCACGTGGTGGGGCAGCATCGACCAGGGCGTCGAGGTCACCGAACCGACCGGTGTCGGGCAGCCGACCACGGCCAGCCATGCCCGAATCGGGCTCTGCCCCGCGCCAGTCATCGCACCCAGCTGGGGCCCGGAGGTATCGACGCTGCTCTACCACCGCGTCGGCATGACCAGCGTCAGCGGCGTCAGCTTGCCCGCCACCGTCGACGACGACGACGGACCGCCCGGCTGGGGTGACGTCGGCCAGTTCGCGGTCACCAACGTCGCCGGCGCCGAGGCCGCCGTGCAGTGGGCTGTCCGCAACGCGTGCGTCGAGGTGGAGGCGCCCGCCCCGTGGCCCGCTAGTTCCGACCGGTTCGGCGGGTTCGAGTTCGTCGAGTGCGCCCTCATCGCCATCCGGGGTTGGGCGGGCGACCCGCCCGAGGCGTCCGGCGGCCTGGTCGTGCAGGTCGACGACCTCGCCGCCCAGGAGCGGCTCGGCGCCATCCTGCCGCACGACGCCGCGGCCGAGCTCTTCGCCGACGAACAGGACGCCAGAGAGTACGGTCGCGCCGTCCTGGCCCGCCACGCCGGCGAGCGGCCGGTGCTCACCCTCGAGTTCCCCGCCACCAAGAACGCCGCCTACCGCCGCCAGGCCGTCCGCCGGCGGATCGGCCATCGGATCTGGCTCGAGGCGCGGCGCACCGCCGCCCTCGGCGTGTCCGGACTCTTCCACATCGAGCACATCACGCACCGGTTCGCCTCCGGCGGCACGGTGTGGGATGTGACCTGGCAGCTGTCACCCGCCGCATGAGGAGGACCATGACCGCGCTCGCCGATGTTCGCCCCGCCGGCCTCGACCTGCTCATCCGCCCCGGCACCACGGTCACGCTCACGACCCGCTGGCCCGAGGGCGAGCTCGCCGGGCGCGCGCTCTCGGCCGACCTCGACGGCACCCCGCTCGAGGTGTCCGTGGCCGGCGACACGGCGACGATCGTCGCCCCCGCCTCGACGACCGGCGGTCTCGAGCTCGGCCGCCCGGTTGAGTGGCGACTGCTTGAGCAGGTCGACGGCGTCCTCGAGCCGCTCATCGTCGGCACGTGGACACCCTCCGACGACCCCCGGGCGGTTGAGGGCGCCACGGTCGAGGTGTCCGTGGGTGAGGCGACCGTGGTGGTCGAGGTGGCATCCGCTCAGGCCGCGGTCACCGAGCTCGCCAGGGCGTTCGAGGCGCACACCGAGGCTGGCCTCGGCGACGACGTGCACGGCGTCATCGCCCACGACTGGGACCGGGACGGGTGGGGCCCGTTCCAGCCGGTGGTCATCACGGCGCACGGCTCGCAGCAGTTCGACCTCGAGGTCGATGACGCCCGGGGTGTGGTCACCGGGCCTGGGCCCGAGGGCAACCACCGGGTGGCGTTGCTGCGGCAGGGCACGTCCTGGCGCGACGCCGAGGTGCGATCGGTCGTGTGGGGCCCGCTCGACGCCTGGACCGGCAACAACGCCCAGCAGGGGCACCTGCACCGGGTGCGGCAGATCGGGCCGACCCTGTGGGAGGGGATCGCCGTCTGGACGAGCGTGGTGTTCGGCCAGGACTACCGCTACCTCCACGTCGCCAGCGTGCGCTGGGACGGCACGACCCTCTGGCAGTCGAGCAACGACGGCGGCGCCGGCGACCGCGACGCCCGATGGATCGACCGCCGGTTGCAGCTCGTCACGAAGGACCGGGTCGACTTCGCCGGGTTACCGATCACCCGGCTCGGTGTCGTGCCCAGCCACGGCTACGGGCTCGCCGCGGGCACGCTCGTCGCCGTCGACGCCGACGACGACACCTTCGACACCGCCTCGGTGGAGGTGCAGGGCTTCGACGTGCCCGCCGGGTTCGTCCAGGCCATCTACGGGCCGACGCCGGTGACCCCGGTGTCGCTGACGACCGCCCGAGGGCACGTCACCCCGGCCGGCGCCCACAGCCAGCGCCGGTGGTGCCCGTTCGGCATGGCCACCCGGGTCCGGGGCGGCACCGCCGGTGCGGTGGTGGTCGAGATCAAGCGGTGGCGCGCGGGGTGGGACCCCGAGCCGGGTTGGGACGACCCGCGGGTCATGCGCGCCACGGTCACCCCCGACGGCGGCGGCAACGTCCCGGAGATGGCGCTCGGCCCCGGCCTCCACGGCCTCTGGGCGGCGCACTTCTACGACGGCTCGTCGGGCGCCTGGGGTCCGGTCACGTTCACCCGCCTCGACCAGTAGACCACCGCCCGCGACGTACGCGACGAGCCCGAGCAGGCGTACGCGGACGCGGGCGCGTACGCGCAGATGACCCGCGACGCCGGCGCGCCGCCTACGTGTTCGCCGCCATCGAGGCTGTCACGTCCTGACCGGGTTGCTTCCCTGCGGCGGGACTGTCCGGTACATTGTCCGTGACTCCCCGCCACCGAGCGAAAGGCTCTCGGAGATGCCCGACCCGAAGGTCACCAAGTCCGGCAACGCGCCGATCAAGAAGCTCGGCCACACGATCGGCACGAAGTACGGGACGAACCCGCTGGCCAAGGAGCGCGGGCCGTCCAACCCG
>DATCLV010000024.1:0-5624 GCA_036563745.1 Acidimicrobiales bacterium
ACCTCCCAGTCGACGTCGCCCGGGGGCAGGGCGACCCCGCCGTAGGGGCCGGTCACGGCCGAGCGGAACTTCGTGAACACCGTCGGCTGCTTTGGGACCTGGAAGCCGGCCTCCGCGGCGTGGTCGCGGTAGTTGAGCCCGATGGCGAACACCTGGCCGGGACGCGGCGCCGGGGGACCCAGGTCCTCCTCCCGCCATTGCCGGGCGTCGTCGCCGCCCACGCCCGCCGCCCAGGCGACAAGGGCGTCCCAGCGCTCGTAGGCGGCCTGGGGGTCGGCGGGGAACCGCCCGCCGCTGGCGCGCTCGACGTCGACCATGCCGTCGCCGACCACGAGCGCGAGGCGCCCCGCCAGGTTGGCGAACCGCATCAGGAGCCGTCGCGCTCGCCGGCTGCCGCCGGGGCGCCAACCGCCACCCCGGCGCGGGCCTGCGCGAGGTGGGAGACCATGGCCTCGGCCGCGGCGTGCTCGTCGCCGCGGGTGATGGCGTCGAGGATCCGTTCGTGGGCGTCGAGGACCGGCTGCAGCCCCTTGCCGGCGGCCTTCCACCCGGACCAGGCGCGCCGCCGGAGCTGGCGGATCAGCGACGCCACTGCGTCGAGCGTCAGCAGGATCAGCTCGTTGTGGGACGCGACCGCCACGGCCCGGTGGAAGGCGACATCGGCGTCGTGCAGGGCGTCGTCGCCCTGGGCGGCACACAGCTCGGCGAAGCGCTCCCGCAGGGCAGCGAGGTCGTCCTCGGTGGCGTTGCGGGCGGCCAGCCGGGCGGCCGCCGCCTCGAGGGTCTCGCGGTAGTCCTGCAGCACGTCGTCGGAGACCCCGCTGCCCTCGATCCGGTAGCGCAGCAGCTGCTCGAGGTGCTCGCTCCCCGGGACAGTGACCACGCTCTCCCGCCCCTGCTGGCGCACCAGCAGCCCGCGGCCGGCGAGCTGGGCGACGGCCTCGCGCACCACCGGCCGGCTGACGTTGAACGACTCGGACAGGTCGGCCGTGGCCGGCAGCGCGTCGCCCGAGCGCAGGCCCCGCTCGCGAATGAGGTCGACCAGCGCGTCGGCGACCTGGTCGGTGAGCGACCGACGGGGGATGGGTCTAGGAGCTGCCACGGCTCGCCGCCTTTCTCGTCACCTATCTGACAAGTTTACAGGAAGCCGCCCTGCGCCTCGGTCGGGCTTTTCCGACAGTCAGCTTAGCTGATAAGTTGACGAGTACTTCGAGGAGGGGAGGCCGCATGAGCACCGAAGACGCGGTGACCGAGGACGGGCGGGCCGACAGCACCGTCGCTGGCGGCGCGGGCGCCGGGGGCGCGCACGAGGGGGCCCGTCCGACCGCCCGTCGGGCCTGGATGGATCCGCAGCTGTCGCCCGTCGAGCGGGCGGAGCTGCTGCTCGCCGCGGCCACGCTCGAGGACAAGCTGGCGGTCGTGCACGGCGCGTCGTTCCCGCCGGGCGTGCGGGCCGACGGCTACGTGCCGCCCAACGAGCGGCTGGGTATCCCCGCACTGCTCGAGATGGGCTCGGGCGCCGGCGTCACCGGCGGGCCGATGTTCGAGATGTACGGCGAGCCGGCGACTGCCCTCCCCGCCCCGATCGCCCAGGCCGCCAGCTGGAGCGAGGATCTGTCCTGGCGCTGCGGTGCGCTCATCGGCATCGAGACCCGGACACACGGGGCCAACGTCGCCATCGGTGGCGACGTCAACATCGCCCGGGTCCCGCTGAACGGCCGCACGTTCGAGGCCTACGGCGAAGACCCATTCCTGGCTGCCCGCCTCATCGTCGCCCACCTCCGGGGGATCCAGGAGCAGGGCGTCGTGGCCACGGTCAAGCATTACGCGCTCAACAACCAGGAGACGAACCGAGGCAACTGGAACTACCCCTCGGGGGCGCCGGCCGTCGACGCCCGGATCGGCGAGCGGGCGCTGCGCCAGATCTACCTGCCGGCGTTCGAGGCCGCGGTCACCGAGGCCGAGGTGGGCGTGGTGATGTGCGCCTACAACCGGGTGGCCGGCGAGTACTGCTCCGCCAACCGCCGGCTGCTCACCGAGATCCTGAAGGAGGAGTGGGGCTTCACGGGGTGGGTCGTGTCCGACTGGTGGGCGACGCACGACACGGTTGCCGCCGCCCTCGCAGGCCTCGACCAGGAGATGCCGTTCGGCGACCACTTCGGCGAGGCGCTGGAGAAGGCGATCCGCTCCGGCGAGGTCGCCGAGGAGGTCCTCGACGACAAGGCCCGGCGGATCTGGCGGACGATGTTCCGCCTCGGCCTCTTCGACGAGCAGGCGGCGCCGGACCTGGTGGTCGCCGGCCCCGACCACCTGCGGATCTCTGAGGAGGCGGCAACGGCGGGGGCGGTGCTCCTGAAGAACGACGGGACGCTGCCCCTCGACCCGGCCGAGTTGCGGACGGTCGCCGTGATCGGGGCAGACGCGGATGCCACGGCCGCCGTCGTCGCCGGTGGAGGGTCGTCCCACGTGCTGCCCGCCGTGTCCGACACCGTGCTCAGCGCGCTCCGGGATCGGCTCCCCGGGTGCGAGGTCGTGCACGTCCCTGCCACCGACCCGGTGCAGCGCTCGGTCGTCCTGACCGAGCGCGACCCGGTGCCGTCGTGGGTGCTGCGCACCGGCACCGACGAGCGGGCCGAGCGGGGCCTGCGGGCCACCTACTACCCGGAGCCCGGGTTCGCCGGCGAGCCGCTCGACGTCCGGGTCGATCCCTACGTGGGGGCCGACTGGCGGCCCGGGCGGCGGCTGTTCAACGGCGACGTCAGCTCGGTGAAGCCCACGCCACGCGACGCCTGGTCGATCACGTGGGAGGGCGCCTTCCGCGTCCCGGCGACCGGTCGCTACACGTTCGAGCTGACCAGCGTGGACGGCAGCCGGCTTCTGTGGGACGGCGAGGTGCTCATCGACAACGGCGGCGTCCATGGGCCCGAGACCGTCACGGCCAGCATCGAGCTCACGGCCGGCGACACCCACGCCATCCGGGTCGAGTACTCGCCCGAACCGGTCAAGACCATCGAGCGCATCAAGCTCGGCTGGGACGCGCCCCCCGAGGCGTACGCCGACGGCCTCCGGGACGCCGTCGAGGCCGCCGCCAGAGCGGACGTCGCCATCGTGGTCGCCCGCGACATCCAGTGCGAGGGGCGCGACCAGGCGTCGCTCCACCTCCCCAACGGGCAGGACCGCCTGATCGAAGCCGTCAGCCAAGCCAACCCGCGCACGGTGGTCGTCCTCCGGACCGGCGGACCTGTCCTCATGCCCTGGATCGACCGGGTGCCTGCCGTCCTCGAGGCTTGGTACGGCGGCTCCTGCGCGGGGGCGGCGATCACCCGTCTGCTAACCGGCGAGAGCGTGCCGTCCGGCAAGCTGCCCATTACCTTCCCCCGTAGCCAGGGCGACCTGCCGACCCGGGATGAGCGGCAGTTCCCCGGCGTCGACAGCGTCGTCGAGTACGCCGAGGGCCTCGAGGTCGGCTACCGGCACTACGACGCCCACGGCATCGAGCCGCTGTTCCCCTTCGGCCATGGCCTGTCGTACACGGAGTTTCACTACGAGGACCTGGCTGTGGCAGTGGATGACGGGTCGGCAGGTGGGGACGGCGAGGACGGGCCGGTGCTCGACGTCGCCGTCAGACTGCGGAACGTCGGCCCGCGGGAGGGGACCGAGGTGGCCCAGGTCTACCTGAGCCTCCCCCCCGACGCCGGGGAGCCCCCGCAGCGCCTCGTCGGCTTCCGGCGGGTCACACTCCTGCCCGGCGAGGCCCGGACGGTGACGGTCCGCGTCCGGACCCGCGACCTGTCGATCTGGGACGAGGCGGGCTCCTCCTGGCGGGTCGCGCGCGGCCGCTACGAGGTCCGGGTCGGGGGCTCGAGCCGGGACCTGCCACTGCGGACGAGCGTCGTCGTGCCATGAGCGGTGCGATCAGCGCCGGCCCTGGTTCCGTTTCGGAGCACGGACGGCTGACCGGCGGGCGGGTGCTCGTGGTGGGCGCGGGCACCCGGGACCCGGGTGTCTCGGGCGATGACGATGCACCCGTCGGGAACGGGCGGGCGATCGCCGTCCTCGCCGCCCGCGAAGGGGGCGAGCGTCGTGTGCGCTGACAGTGACCGAGCCGCGGCCGAGGCGACGGCTCGGCTCGTGGCGGCCGAGGGCGGCGACGCAGATGTCGTCGTCGGCGACGTCACCGACGAGGCGGTGTGCGAGGCGATCGTGGAGGCCGCCGGTCCGCTGACCGGCCTGGTCCTCAACGTCGGTGCCGGCGGCGCCGGCATGGGCCTGGTCGGCACGAGCGCCGCGGACTGGGACGCCGTCTTCGCGCTCAACCTGCGGAGCCACTTCTTGGTGACCAGGGCGGCCCTGCCGGACCTGCCCGCCGGGGCGTCGATCGTCTTCATCGGCTCGCTCGCCGGCCTCCAGCCTGGCAGCCGAGTGCCGGCCTACGACGCATCCAAAGCCGGGCTCGTCGGCCTGTGCCGCCACGTTGCCCTCGAGGGCGCCCGGCACGGCGTGCGGGCCAACGTGGTCGCCCCCGGGCTCATCGACACGCCGCTCGGGCGGGCCGCATCGGCCCGGCGGTCCTCGCGCTCGCGCACCCGCATCCCGCTGGGCCGTCAGGGCACCGCCTGGGAGGTGGCCGCCGTGACCGTGTTCCTCCTGTCCGCCGACGCGTCCTACGTGACGGGCGAGGTCGTCACCGTCGACGGCGGCCTCCACCTCGTGTGACCCGGGCGGTCCGTCCAATGACCAGACCGATGGAGCTCCACTTCGCCACGATCTGGGAGGCCCTGGCCGACGCCATCCCCGACCAGCCCGCCCTCGTGCACGGCCCGGTCCGCCGGAGCTGGCAGGCGTTCGACGACCGGGCGGCTCGGCTGGCCGGGGCGCTGCGGGACGTCGGGCTCGGCCCAGGGTCGGTGGTCGCCCTCTATCTCTACAACGGGCCCGAGTACCTGGAGGCGTTCTTCGCCTGCCTCAAGATCCGGGCCGTCCCCTGCAACGTCAATTACCGCTACCTCGAGCGCGAGGTGGCGTACCTGCTCGACGACTCCGACGCCGAGGCCATCGTCTTCCACTCGAGCCTCGCTCCCCGCGTCGAGCGGGCGCTGGCCGGCCGGACCGGCGTCCGGCTGGCAATCGAGGTAGTCGACGGCGAGGCCGGCCGAGCGGGCGGGATCCGCCTCCGGGGCGCCCACGCCTACGAGGACCTGGCTACCGGCGCCCCGGTCGCCGAGCGGATCCACCGGCCGGGCGACGACCACTACCTGTTCTACACGGGCGGGACGACGGGGCTGCCCAAGGGCGTGATCCGGACGCTGCACCCCACGGTCGAGCGGCTCGTTCGCGTGTTCCCGGCGCGCCTCGGCCTGGGCGAGCACGAGCGGCCCGAGACCCTCGTGGCCTCGGCCCGGAGCCGGGCCGATTCCGGCCGCCAGCCTGCGTCGATCCCGGCCGCCCCGCTCATGCACCACACCGGCCTCGGCCTGGGGGCGACGCCGGCGCTGACAGCCGGCGGTCGCGTCATACTGCTGACCGGCCGGCGCTTCGACGCCGACGAGCTGTGGGACACGGTCGAGCGGGAGCGCGTCGACGCGCTGGCCATCGTCGGAGACGCTTTCGCCCGGCCGATGCTC
>DATCLV010000582.1:0-11361 GCA_036563745.1 Acidimicrobiales bacterium
GAGAGATACCAATGAGCGACCACTGCGACCACGCCGTCTGGCGAAAATCGACGTTCAGCGGCCAGAACGGCGACTGCGTGGAGGTGGCCGAGCACGGCGACCTGATCCTCGTCCGCAACAGCAACCGCCCCGAGGTGGGGATCCTCGAGTTCACACGCTCGGAGATCGCCGCCTGGGTGAGCGGCTGCAAGGCGGGCAAGTTCGACGACCTGACGGCCTGAGCGGGCCGGCCGGCCGACGAGGCGGACCGCCCGAAGGGCACGACCACGCGCCCGACGCCCCCGGGCTCCGGCCCGGGGGACCACCGGGTGGCCGGCGCTGGTGCTGGCGCCGGCCCGGTGGGTCAGGGGGTCACGGCTTGCGGGCGACCGCTGCGTAGAACGTGTCGGGCACCTTCGGGGGCTCGTCGGTGTGCCACGCGCCGACGGTGGTGATGCCCGGATCGACCAGCTCCATACCGTCGAAGAACCGCGTGAAGCCGGCGCGGTCGCGCAGGAAGAAGGTCTCCTTGGTCTTCTCGCTGATGCCCTGGTACAGCTCGGTGATGCCCTCGACGATGTCGTTCGCCAGGTGCGAGATCGCCAGGTAGCTGCCGGAGGGCATCGCGTCGAGCAGCCGCGACACGAGCCCGTGGGCGTCGTCCTCGTCGGTGATGAAGTGCAGGATCGCCACCAGCACGAGACCGACGGGCTGGTCGAAGTCGAGGGTCTCGCGGGCCTGGCGGAGGATCTCGTCGGTGTCGCGGATGTCGGCGTAGAGGTAGGACGTGCTGCTGTCGGCCGTGTTCCGGAGGAGCTCGTGGGCGTGCGCGAGCACCACCGGGTCGTTGTCGACGTAGACGATCTTCGAGTCGGGGGCGACGGACAGGGCGACGGCGTGGGTGTTGTCGTCGCTGGGGATGCCGGTGCCGAGGTCGAGGAACTGGCGGACGCCGGCCTCGGCCATGAACCGGACGGCGCGTCCCAGGAAGTCGCGGTTGGCGCGCAGGGTCGCCTTGGCCGCCTCGATGCCGCCGGGGAAGTCGTCGCCGGCGATCCGGGAGGCCTCCCGGTCGCTCTCGAAGTTGGTGATCCCGCCCAGCATGTAGTCGTACATCCGGCCCGCGTGGGGGATGTCGGTGCGGATCTCGAAATCACCCCAGTCGTTGCTCGCCACCCTTGCCTCCTGTTCGTCCCGTGGCGCCGCACGATAGACGCTACGGGACGGGGTGGCGGCCGCACACCGCCCCGGCGGCGCGTCGTCGCTGATGACGGCCTCACGGTGGGGTCGAGATCGACGTCAGGTTCGGGCCGCGGCGCGCGCTCGGTGCGCGACCCTGGCGGGCGCCCCGATGTCCGCCGGCACGCTCGGCGTCAGTCGCGAGCGGGGAGCTGCTGGACCGCCCAGCCGTTGCCGTCGGGGTCCGAGAAGAACACGAACCGGCCCCACGGGAAGTCCTGGATCTCGCTCACCTCGACGCCGCGCCCGCTGAGGTCCTTGTGGGCCTGCTCGATGTCGGGGACCACCATCTGCATGCCCTGCACCGACCCGGGCGGCGTGTCGACCACCCCGGTCCCGATGGTGATCGAGCAGGCGGAGCCCGGCGGCGTGAGCTGCACGAACCGCAGGTCGTCGTGCACCTGGTGGTCGTGGTCGGCGTTGAACCCGACCTGGTCGGTGTAGAAGGCCTTCGCCCGGTCCACGTCGGACACCGGGATGGCGATCAGCTCTATCTTCCAATCCATGGGGCGGGACCCTACGCCGCCCGCGGCCTCTTCCTTACGCGGGGTGGTGTGTGCGAACATGTGTTCGTGGTGTCGACCGCCTCGATCCTCCACGCCGACCTCGACTCGTTCTACGCCTCGGTCGAGCAGCGCGACCGGCCCGAGCTGCGCGGTCGGCCGGTGATCGTCGGTGGGGGCGTGGTCCTGGCCGCCAGCTACGAGGCCAAGGCCTACGGCGTCCGCACCGCCATGGGTGGCGCCCAGGCGCGGCGCCTCTGCCCCCACGCCGTGGTGGTCGAGCCGCGCTTCACCGCCTACGCCGAGGCCAGCCAGGCGGTGTTCGAGGTGTTCGACGACACCACGCCCCTGGTGGAGGGGCTGTCGATCGACGAGGCGTTCCTCGACGTCGGCGGCCTGCGCCGCATCGCCGGCACCCCCACCGAGATCGCCGCGCGCCTGCGGGCCGAGGTGCAGTCCCGCGTCGGGCTGCCGATCACGGTCGGGGTGGCCCGCACCAAGTTCCTCGCCAAGGTGGCCAGCGCGGTCGCCAAGCCCGACGGGCTGCTGGTCGTGCCGCCCGAGGAGGAGCTGGCGTTCCTGCACCCGCTGCCGGTGCGGCGCCTGTGGGGCGTGGGGGCGGTCACGGCCGAGAAGCTGCTGGCCCGCGGCATCCGGACGGTGGGCGACGTGGCCGAGCTGCCGGAGGCGGCGCTGGTGGCGATGCTCGGGAAGGCGGCGGGCCGGCACCTCCACGCCCTGGCCCACAACCGCGACCCGCGGCCGGTCGAGGTGGGGCGCCGGCGCCGGTCGGTGGGGGCGCAGCGGGCGCTGGGCAGCCGGACGAAGCCGCCGGGCCTGGTCGACGAGGCGCTGGTGGCGCTGGTCGACCGGGTGTGCCGGCGCCTGCGGGCCGCCCGGCGGGTGGGGCGCACGGTGGTGCTGCGGCTCCGCTTCGACGACTTCACCAGGGCCACGCGGTCCCACACGCTCGCGCGGGCCACCGCCCACACCGGCACCGTGCTGGCCACGGCGCGCGACCTGCTCGACAGGGTGCGCCCGCTGGTCGAGCGGCGGGGGATCACGCTGGTGGGCGTGGCGGTCGGCAACCTGGCCGACGACTCGGCGGTGCAGCTCGCGCTGCCGTTCCGGCGGGGCAGCGGCGGGGCGCTCGACGCCGTGGTCGACGACGTGCGGCGGCGCTTCGGTGCCGGCGCCATCACCCGGGCCGTGCTGCTCGGGCGCGACCAGGGGATGGCGGTGCCGCTGCTACCCGACTGAGGACGCCGGGCCCTCGGGTGCCGGCTGCTCCGGTGCGGGCGCCTCCGGCGTCGCCTCGGCCGCCACCTCGGCCGCGACGTCCACGGTCGCCCGCTCGGCGCCCGGAGGGCCGAACAGCACCGGTTGCTCCGCCGCCCACCGGGCGCAGAACCCGTCGAGGTCGTAGTCGGGGTCGACCAGCCACAGGAAGTTGGCGCCCCGGAACTGGGCCACCCAGTCGGCGGCCGCGGTGTCCGGGTCGACGTCGTCGCGCACCGTGCCCGCCAGATGCCCATCCCGCAGGGCGTTGGCCACGCTGGTGATCAGGGCGCGGTTCACGGCCGCCACCCGCTCGCGGAGGCTCCGCGTGGGCCCGGCGGCCTCGAACTGGAGGACGAACAAAGCCCGGGCCTCGTGGGGGCGTTCCCGGAGGCGCTTGCGGAAGAGCTCCAGCCCCACGGCGAGCGCCTCGGGACCGGTGCGCCCGGCCATGTGCGGGGCCGCCCGAAGGTGCCACTGGTCGACCAGGCGGTCGAAGAGGGCGTCGAGCAGCGCCTCGGCCGACCCGAACCGCTCCCGCACCATCGCCCGGCTGTAGCCGGCGCGGGCGCCGATGTCGGCCTGGGTCGTGGCGGCGAACCCCCGCTCGGCGATCAGCTCGATGGCGGCGTCGAGCAGCCGGCTGGCCGACGCCGCCGACCGCTCCTTCTGCGTCCGCCGGGGCTTCGTGCGCCCGCTCCGCCGGCTGCCGTCGCGCCCGCTGCGGCCGCGACCGTTCCGGCCGCCCCGGTCGAGCGCCACGACCGCGCCGTCGCCCGTCACCGCCCGCACCTCCGTCAGCCGGGCGCCGCCGTCGTCGTCCGCCGCATCCGCCGGCGCCGTCCCGTCGTCGTGGCCCAGTGCTGGTGTGGTCATCGGGGGACGTCACCTGCTCTCGTCGCCGGCCCGTGCTGCCGGTGCTGCCCGGTCGTCGGTTCGAAGGTCGCCATGCCCTCCCGCCTCGTCTCGGCCCGCGCGGCGGCGAGCCGTTCGCCATCGCGTCCCGACGACCGTAGTCCCGCATTCCTAGGCGCTGACTCCAAAAACCGTCACGACTTCCTGCACTCCACGCCGGCGCCCGTGCGGCGTCGGCGTGGGTGGGGGCCGTGGGTGCGCCTGGCCGCCCTACCGGCCGTCGAGGAAGGCGGCGGCGTCGAGGTCGAGGGCGTGGCGGCCGTGGCGGTTGGCCATCGTGATGAACATCTGGTCGCCCCGCTCGGTCCGCTCCACCAGCACCGACGCCACGATCGCCATGATCAGCCCCGCGAACGCGTAGCGCCGGTAGCCGGCCCAGCAGTCGTCGAAGTCGAGGTCGACCCCGCCGGCCGTGAGCCGCTGGTGGTAGCCGGCGACGAGGTCGCGCTCGTGGGCCCGGCGGTCCTCGACCGGGAGGCTGGCGCCGAGGAAGTAGGCGAGGTCGGCCAGACCCGGCCCGTGCGCGACCGTCTGCCAGTCGACCACCGCCACCCGGTCGCCGCCGAACAGCAGGTTGTCGACCCGGAAGTCGCCGTGCGCCACGGTCCACGGCCGCGGCTGGTCGCCGACGTAGTCGCCGATGCGGGGGACGAACGCCTCGGTGAGCGCCACGACCTCGGGGTCGAGCCCGCTCGACAGGCGCTCCAGGAACCCCACCGAGAGCGTCGTCACCAGCTCCTGCATCCGGGCGACGTTCTCCGGCGAGCTGCGGTGCAGCCACGCCATCCGCTCGAGCGCGGGGTCGCCCCACCGCGGGGCGTGGAGCAGCGCCATCTCCTCCAGCGCCAGGGCGGCCTGGTCGAGGGTGCACCCCGCCATCTGGTCGCCCTGCTGGGCCGGGGCGAGGTCCTCCAGCACCACCGTGTAGGTGTTGTCGGGCCCGTTCCACGCCGAGAGGTAGCAGCGCGGGGTCCGCACCGGCAGCGTCCCCGCCAGGTGGCGGTAGAACGCCGCCTCGATCTCGTAGGTGCGGGTGAGCAGGGCGGCGGTCCGGCTGACGTCGGACGCCGCGGTCACCTTCGCCACCAGCGAGGCCGGCCCGGCGCCCGGTGGGTCGTACTCCAACGCCAGCCGCACCGTGTCGGACACCTGCCCCGTCCCCACCGGCGTGGCGGTGCAGTCCACGACCTGGGCGCCGCCCAGGTGGTCGGCCAACGCCTTCGTGCACCACTCCGCCGTCACGTCACCCGTGGATCCGAGCGCGAGCTCGGCCTTCGTGTCGTCCACCCGGTTCCCCCGATCAACTTTCTTGCCTCCGCGCAAGCTACCGGGTCGGGGGCCGATCGGCCGCCCCGACCTGGGTAGCGTCCGGGCCGTGCCGCTCGCTCCGCTGTCCATCGCCGTCGACGATCCCGCCGTGGTCGAGGGCCTGGCCCTCATCCGCGAGCAGCACAAGGTGCCCGGGGACCACCCGCCCGAGGCGGTGGCCGAGGCCGAGGCCGCCGCCCGCCGGGTGCTCGGCTCGCTCGACGGCGGCGACCGCCGCGACGCCCGCGACGTCCCGTTCGTCACCATCGATCCGCCCGGCAGCCGCGACCTCGACCAGGCCGTCCACATCGAGGCCCGCCCGGGCTGCCGGGGCTGGCGGGTCCGCTACGCGATCGCCGACGTCGGCGCGTTCGTCGACCCCGGCGGCGCGCTCGACGCGGCGGTGTGGGACCGCGGCTTCACCTACTACCTGCCCGACGGCCGCGCCCCGCTCCACCCGCCGGTCCTCGGCGAGGACGCCGCCAGCCTCCTGCCCGACCAGGACCGGGCGGCCGTGCTGTGGACCGTCGACCTCGACGCCGACGGCGCCGTCGAGACCGCGACCGTCGAGCGGGCGGCAGTGCGCAGCCGGGCCCAGCTCACCTACGAGGACGTGCAGAAGGCGGTCGACACCGGCACCGCCGACGGCACCCTGGCCCTGCTGCGCGAGGTGGGCCAGGCCCGTCTCCGCCAGGAGATCGCCCGGGGCGGGGTCAGCCTCGACCTGCCCTCCCAGCAGGTGGCGGCCGACGACGGCGGCTACCGCATCGTCTTCGAGACGACGCTGCCGTCGATGAGCTGGAACGCCCAGGTGTCGCTGCTCACGGGGATGGTGGCGGCCGAGCGGATGGACGCCGCCGAGGTGGGGCTGCTGCGGACGATGCCGCCCGCCGCCCCCGAGGTGCTGGCCCAGGTGCGGCGGGCCGCCCGGGCGCTGCACGTGGGCTGGCCCGAGGGCGCCGCCTACGCCGACGTGGTCCGGAGCCTGCAGAGCCACATCCCCGACGAGGCGGCGCTGCTGGCGCTGGCCGCCCGGGGCCTGCGGGGCGCCGGCTACCTGGCCCTGCCCGCCGAGGCGACCGGCCGGGAGCGGGAGCACAGCGCCGTCGCCGCCCTCTACGCCCACGTCACCGCCCCGCTGCGCCGCCTCGGCGACCGCTACGCGCTCGAGGCCAGCCTGGCGATCGAGGCCAACGCCACGCCGCCGGCGTGGGTGACCGAGGGCCTGCCCGAGCTGCCCGCCGCCTTGCAGCGGGCCGCGGGTCGGGAGTCGTCGGCGTCCCGCGCCGCCGTCGACCTGGTCGAGGCGCTGGTGCTGCGCCCGCTGGTGGGCCGGACCCTGCGGGTGGCGGTGGTGGCGGCCGACGACGAGGGCTCGACGGTGGTGTGCCGCCGCCCGGCGATCCAGACCCGGGTCGTGGGCCACGAGCTGCCGCTGGGCGACGAGGCCACCGTCCGCGTGGTGGCCGCCGACCCCGTGGCCCGCCAGGTCACCCTCGAACCCGTCTGACCCGGCCCGCTCGATCCGGGCCCGCTCGACCTGCCGACCGGGAGGTCCCGGCCGCCGCTACGGTGCCGCGCCGATGCCCGGGCCCAGCGACGACGCCGGCGTCCCGACCAGCCCCGGGGCGGACCGCCGCGGTCGGGACGAGCCGCACGAGGGGCGAGCGCGGCGCGCGTGGCGTGAGCGGCGCGAGTGGCGTCCCGCCGTGCTGGGCGCGGTGGTGGCCGGGGCGGTCGTCCTGCTCGCCGTCCTGTGCCTGCTGGTGCGCCACGACGAGGTCACCGGCTGGGAGCCAGAGCTCGTCGAGGCCGCCGTCGAGGTGCCCGACGTCGTCGGCCGGGCGCTGTGGCTGGTCATGCAGCTCGGGCGGCGGCTCTTCGTCCCGCTGGTCGCCCTGACATTGCTGCTCGCCACCCGGCGGCGCGACGGCACGGTCGCCGTGGTGGTGGCCGGGATCCTGACCGGCGTCGGGACCGACCGCTGGAAGGCGTGGGCGGGGCGCGACCGGCCCGAGGGCGTGCCCACCCGCGAGGACATCGACGGCTTCGGCTTCCCGTCGGGCCACACCGCCACCGCGTTCGCCCTGGCCACCGTCATCGCGTCGCTGGCCCCGGCCCGGTGGCGGCCCGTGCCGTTCGTGGTCGCCGCCCTGGTGGGGCTGGGGCGGATCACCTCCGGGGTCCACTACCCGCTCGACGTGGTCGGCGGCGCCCTGTGGGGCGTGGCGACGGGCGCGGCGACGCTGGCCGTGCTCCGGGCGCTCAGCGACCGCCGGTAGCGGCGTCGCCGTCGACGCCGAGCCACCAGCGGAACGCCTGGTCGGCGACGGGCGGCGGGACCGTGTGGCCGCCGTCGAACTCGTCGAAGCGGACCTCGTAGCCGGCCTCCCGCAGGGGCGGCACGAAGCGGCGGCTGCACAGGTCGATCGGCAGGATCGGGTCCGCGGTGCCGTGCGACACGTACACCCGGGGCTTGCCGACCGCGCCGGGCACGGCGAGGAAACCGGGGGAGAAGGCGACCACCGCGCCGAAGACGTCGCCGTTGGCCAGGCCGATCGACAGGGCGTACGAGGCGCCGTCGGACACCCCGCCCAGCGCCAGGCGGCCCTCGAGGTCGGCGTCGACGCGATCGGCGACGGCGTCGAGCGCCCGGTCGAGGAACGCCGGGTCGGGCCCGAACGCCTGCTGCTCGACCAGGTCCCAGGTCGACGGGCCCCGCGAGTCGGGCGCCAGCAGCACCACGCCGTAGCGGTCGGCGGCGGCCAGCACCGCCCGCAGGTGGGCGCGGCCCGACCCGGTGGCGCCGTGGAGGAACACCAGCAGCGGGGCGCCGGGCTCGGCCGTGTCGGGGACGTAGAGCACCCCGTCGCGGCCGTCCCCCAGGCCCAGCGGCTCGTCGCGCCCGGGCTCGTGGTCCCCGGTCGACGCCCGGGGCCGGAACCCCAGCCGCCCACCCTCGTACCCCGCATCCATGGCGAGCACGCTAGGCCGCGTCCTGCGAACCAGGGCCCACGGCCCGGGGGCGAGGCCCCACGGTCGGCCGGCGCGGGAGGTGCCGGCGCCCAGGTCACAGCTTTAGCGTGGGGACATGCCGCAGCTGCTCGTGCCGTTCCTCGGGATGGTGGCGGTGCTCACCATCACGCCGGGGCCCGACATGCTCCTCGTGCTGCGCAACGGCCTCCGGGGCGGGAGCCACGTGGCCTGGTGCACCGGCCTCGGCTGCTGCGTCGGCATCGCCGGGCACGCCACCGCGGCCGTGCTCGGCCTCTCGGCGGTGCTGGCCGCCTCGGCCGGCGCCTACACCGTGGTGAAGGTGGCCGGGGCCGCGTACCTCGCCTACCTGGGCGTGAAGATGCTGCTCGGCGCCCGGAAGCCGGCGGCCGACACCGGGGCCGAGCCTGCGACCGAGGTCGCCGGGGCGTCGGCCGCGGTCGCCGGAGCGTCGGACTCGGGCGAGCTGCGCCCCGCCGAGGCGTTCCGGCAGGGCCTGCTCACCAACCTGCTCAACCCCAAGATCGCCCTGCTCTTCCTGACCCTGCTGCCCCAGTTCGTCGGCGACGGCGAGCCCCGCCTGCGGACCACCGCCACCCTGGCCGCCGTCTTCCTGGTGCTGGCGGTGGTGTGGTGGCGGGCGTTCACCCTGCTGCTGGCCCCGGTGGGGCGGGCGCTGCGCAGCCCCCGGGCCCGGAGGGTCCTCGACGCCGTGGCCGGGACGCTCCTCGTCGGCATCGGGCTGCGGGTCGCGGTCCAGAACGGCTGACCCGCCCGGTTCCGTCCACCGCCCGACCAGGTCCTCGGCGCCGAGCGCGATCTAGGGTCCGGGGATGGACCGGGACGCGCTGCTGGGGCGGTTCGACATGACGGGCCGCGTGGCCATCGTCACCGGCGGGAGCCGGGGGATCGGCAAGGCCATCGCCGAGGGCTTCGCCGCCGTCGGCGCCAAGGTCGTGGTGGCCAGCCGCAAGGCCGACGCCTGCGACCAGGTGGCCGTCGCCATCCGCGGCGCCGGCGGCGAGGCGCTGTCGGTGCCCACCCACGTGGGCGACCTCGACCAGCTCGACCACCTCGTCGACCGCACGGTCGAGGCCTACGGCGGCGTCGACGTCGTGGTCAACAACGCCGCCAACGCCCTGGCCCTGCCCATCGGGTCGATCACGCCCGAGGCGTGGCAGAAGTCGTTCGACGCCAACCTCCGCGCCCCCGTCTTCCTCGTCCAGCGGGCCTTGCCGCACCTGCGGGCCAGCGGGCACGCCGCGGTGGTCAACATGAGCAGCGCCGGCGCCTTCACCCACGGCGGGTTCGTCGCCATGTACGCGGCCGCCAAGACCGCGCTGCTGAGCTTCACCCGGTCGATGGCGGCCGAGCTGGCCGGCGACGGCATCCGGGTCAACGCCCTGGCCCCGGGCACCACCGACACCGACATGGTCCGCAACACCACCCCCGCCATGCAGGAGGCGATGGTGGCGGGTCAGCTCATCCCCCGCATGGCCCGGGCCGACGAGATGGTGCCCGCCGCGCTGTTCCTGGCCAGCGACGCCTCCAGCTTCATGACCGGCCACGTCCTCGTCGTGGACGGCGGCCTGACCGTGCACTGAGCGACCCAGAGCGAAGGAGCGACCGCCGATGAGCTACGTCGACGTCGAGGTGGGCGACAACCGGGTCGCCGTCGTGACCCTCAACCGGCCCGAGCGGCTCAACGCCCTCGGCCCGACGCTGGTGGCCGAGGCGACCGCCGCGTTCCGGTCGCTCGACCGCGACGGCCGGGCCGCCGCGGTGGTGCTGACCGGGGCCGGCCGCGGCTTCTGCTCGGGCGCCGACCTCGTCGGCGACGGCGACGCGCCCCCGGACAGCGAGGACCGCGGGCCGGTCGGCCGGGTCCACCGCGCCCAGGAGCACATCGTCGAGCTGATGCTCGCCGTCCACGAGTGCGAGAAGCCGGTGATCTGCGCGGCCCACGGCGCGGCGGTCGGCGGCGGGCTGGCGCTGGCGCTGGCGTCGGACCTCCGGGTGGCCACCCCGACCACCCGGTTCGGGTCGCAGTTCATCAAGGTGGGCCTGTCGTCGTGCGACATCGGCACCAGCTACTTCCTGCCCCGCATCGTCGGGCCCACCCGGGCCGCCGAGCTCATGCTGACCGGTCGCCACTTCAGCGGCGAGGAGGCCGACCGCTACGGGATGCTCAACGCCCTCGTCCCTGAGGGCGAGCACGTGGCGGCGGCGGTCCGGCTGGGCGAGGAGATCGCCGAGAACAGCGAGTTCGGCATCTGGATGACCAAGCGGGGCCTGTGGGCCAACGTCGACGCGCCCAGCCTCCGCCACGCCGTCGAGCTGGAGAACCGCACCCAGGTGCTGGGCACGTTCACCGGCAACATGGCCGAGGCGGTGGCCGCCTTCCGGGACAAGCGACCGCCCACCTGGGGCCCGTTCTAGCCGCCCTGTCGACGTCCGGCCGCCGGCCGGGCCGGGGACGGTCGTCCGCTACGGCACGAACGGCGAGTTGCCGTGCGAGGCGCGGGCGGCGGCCTCGAGCAGCTCGTCGCGGAAGTCGGGGTGGGCGATCGCGGCCAGCGCCACGCCCCGCTGGTGCGCGGTCTTGCCCTGGAGCTCGGCCACCCCGTACTCGGTGACGATCGTGTCCACCTGGTGGCGGGGCGTCGTGACGACCGTGCCCGCCGGGAACCACGGCACGATCCGCGACCGCCGCTCGCCGCCCACCTCGATCGTCGACGGCAGCACCAGCACCGACCGGGCGTCGAAGCTGAGCGCGGGGCCCGACACGAAGTCCTCGTGGCCGCCGATGCCCGAGTACTGCCGGCCGTTGATCGTGTCGGCCACCACCTGCCCGTGGATGTCGATCGCGATGGCGCCGTTGATCGTCACCGTCGACCGGTTGCGGCCGATCGCCTCGGGCGAGTTGACCACCGACACCGGCAGGAACGCCACGTCGGTGCGGCCGTCGAGCCAGCGGTACAGCTCCTCGGATCCCCCGGCGAACGTCGTCACCGACACGCCGTCGAACTGGCCTTTCCGGTTGGTGACCTTGCCGGCGTCGTGCAGGTGCATCAGGCCGGTCGTGAACATCTCCGAGTGGATGCCGTAGTCGCCGCCGTCGCCCTTGGCCAGCAGGGTCACGATC
>DATCLV010000591.1:0-7159 GCA_036563745.1 Acidimicrobiales bacterium
GTCCCGGTCCCGGTCCCGGCCCCGGTGGCGGTGGCGGTGCCGGTGGCGGCGCCGGGCCCATCGGGCTCGGCTCAGGTGTCGCCGGGCGGGGTACAACCGAGCCATGCCGGATGGACAGGGACGGAGGCGGCTCGCCACGGCGGTGCCGCAGGCGGGGAAGGTGGCCCTCGTGGGCGCGCTGGTCGTGGGACCGGCCCTCGGGCTGGCAGCCTGCGGCGGCGACGGGGGCGACGACCCCGACGACAGCGCCGAGGAGGTGCTGGAGAGCGCCGGCGCCCGCGGGCTGGCCGAGGCGCTGCGGGTGCTGCTGGTGATCGACGAGCCGCCCGAGGGTCTCACCCGCAGGGAGATCACCGTGATCCAGGAGGCCGTCGACGACCTGCCGGAGCCGTTCGAGCCCGACATCGAGGGCCTGGTCGACGAGGACGGCGACGGGCTCGACGACGACGGGAAGTTCGAGGTGCGGGTCGACACCGAGCTGGCCTGCGTGTCGATCGGCGGCCCCGACGACATCGACGTGACCGGCGGCGCCTGCTGATCCCCGGCGGCCGCCGTGGCGGGGACGGCGTGACGTCGTCGCGCCCGGCGGTCAGGGCTCCAGCGGCGGGCACCACCCCGGCTCGCGACCGAAGGCGCGGAGGAGGCGGCCCTGGGCGTCGTCGCCGGTCGCCGTGCCCTCGCCGCCGTCGTCGGGTCGCTCGCCGATGACCCCCGACGACCGGTAGAGCTCCTCCCGCTCCGCGAACCACACGGCGAGCGCCTCGACGAGGTCGGGGTCCATCTCCGGGTCGCCGCCGGTGGCGACGGCCAGGTCCCAGCCGTGGATCACGTGGTCGGCGGCGAGCTGGTAGGCGTACTCCTCGGCCGGGGTGTCGCCGAAGGACAGGTGGGCGATCCGGCGCTCGGCCAGGGCCTGGGCGGTGACGGCCGCCGCGGCCTCGGCGGCCGCGCGCCCGGTGGCGACCGGGTCGTCGCCGAGCACGTCGCCCTCGAAGCGGTCGCCGACCTCCTCGATGGTGGCGCCCTCCATCATCGGGACGGTCCACAGGTCCTCGGCGACCACGTGGTTGACGAGCGCCCGCACGTTCCAGGCGCCGCACGGCGTCGGCTGGTCCCACCGGTCGTCGACGGTCTCCAGCCGCCGCACCCACTCCGCCACCGACCGGCTGTGCAAGCTGGCGACATCCATGGCCCGACCCTACGCCTGCGAGCGGGTCCGTGGAACGGCAAGGATCCGACAGATATTGACCCCTGCGTTCTGAACTAGCGCGAACATTGACGAGTAACGCTATTATCTCCGGCGAGCTCGTCGCCGGGCGGCACCCCGCCACCCTGCGCCGACGACAGGGGGAGAGATGAGAAGCAGGAAGAGGATCGGCCTCGCCGCCCTCGCGGCGCTCCTGGTGGGCCTGGTCGTGCCCGCGTTGGGCGCCTCGCCCGGCTCGGCCCAGGAGCACGAGCACCCGACGACGTCGACCACCGCGTCGCCCGGTCCCACCACGACCGAGCACCCGCACCCCACGACGTCGACGACGGCACCGTCGGGGCCCGCGCCCACGATCCCGCCGCCGCCGGACAACCCGAACCAGCGGACGACGGTGATCAAGTACGGGCCCTACCAGCAGCAGGCCGCCGTGCCGAAGCCGGACGGCAGCCACGGCCACTGGCACTCGGGCAACCAGTTCGCCTTCGGTGTCCAGAAGCCGTGCACCAACTGCTACATCACCGGCATGGTCGCCGACCTGGTGTACCCGGACGGCACCCAGGCCGGGTACAGCACCGGGTCGCAGCTCCACCACATGGTGCTGTTCAACCAGGACGCGGGCCGCGAGGACGCCACCTGCCACGCCGGCATCCCGTTCCCGCTGGGCCTCCTGTTCGGCCAGCGCTTCTTCGCCTCCGGTGACGAGCGCACGCCCGTGTTCGCCCCGCCCGGCTACGGCTACTACGTCGGGTCGGGGGCCAACTGGAACCTGATCTGGGACCTCGCGGGCATGTCCCGCGTGCCGAAGACCGTCTACTACCAGGTCACCTACCACTGGGTGCCGGCCCCGGCCGACATCACGAACCTGGAGCCGGTCTGGTTCGACGTGGCGCAGTGCGGGTTCTCCACCTTCACCGCCATGCCCGGCCGCTCCAGCCACTCGTGGAGCTGGACCGTCAACCGGCCCGGCAACGTGATCGGCATCGGCGGCCACGGCCACGACGGCACCATCAACATCGTCGTGAAGAACGACTCGACCGGCCAGGTCATCTGCGACTCCCGCGCCGGTTACGGCGAGAGCCCGCTCTACATCGACCCCGAGCACGGCGACGCCCACATCTCGTCGATGTCGACGTGCATCAGCCCGAACGGGCCGGCGGTCCAGAACGGACAGCGGGTCACGATGACGGCCAACTACGACATGGCCAAACAGGACGACGGGCAGATGGGCATCGTCCTCGCCTACATCGGGGCGCCCCGGTCGGGCGGTGGTGGCGGCTGCGCCACGGGGACCAACCAGGCGCACGTCGACGCCGGGCGGGCCACGGCCTTCCTGATCTGGGTGTGGGCCAAGGGCAGCAACGCCTACATCGGCACCACCTGGGAGTCGTCGTCGCTCAAGGAGGGACCGGCGGGCACCTGGACGAAGGTCGCGAGCTGCTGACCCGGGTGAGGTGACCGGTCGACCCGGGCCGTCCCTGTGCCTGCCCGGCCGGCCCGGGTGACCGGTCCACCGCCGTCCCACCAGCACGGAGGGGTCCCGCTCCCAACGGCGGGGCCCCTCCGCGCGTCGGCCTGGCGCCGGTCGCCGTCCGAAGCTGCCCCCGAACGGGGGAGCTGGCTCCCCCGTTCGCAGGCAGGTTCGCCGCGGTGAGCGCTACAGCAGCTCGATGGTGCCGTCGGTGCCGTTGAGGCGGATCCGGCGGCCGTCGGGGATCCTGTCGGTGGCGCCCTGGACCCCGACGACCGCGGGGAGGCCGTACTCCCGGGCGACCACCGCCCCGTGGGTCATGAGCCCGCCGACCTCGGTGACCAGGCCGCCGATCGTCACGAACAGCGGCGACCAGCTGGGGTCGGTGAACGCGGTGACCAGGATGTCGCCGGGGGCGACGTCGGCGTCGGCCATGTCGCGGATCACCCGGGCCCGCCCCTCGACGGTCCCGGCCGAGACCGGCAGGCCGATCAGCCCGGACGCCGGCCGGTCGTCGCGCCGGTAGACGCCGGTGATGCCCTCGCCGTCCGACGTGATGACCCGGGGCGGGGTCAGCGCCTGGTGGGCGCGGAAGTCCGCCTTGCGCCGGGCGATCAGCTCCTCGTCGACCCGGTGGGTGCGCACCGCCTCGTGCAGCTCCTCGAAGCGGAGGAAGAAGGCGTCCTCCCGGTCCCGGAGCACGCCGGCCTCGACGAGGCGGTCGGCCTCCGCCAGCAGGGCCTGCTTGTAGACGAAGTAGCGGCCGACGATGTGGTACTTGGGGTACTCGCGGTACCCGTTGAACGCCCGGGCCCGGTCGATCATCCGCCGGGTCTCCTCGGCCTTCGCCTCGCCGTCGGGCAGCTCCCGGAGGCGGGCGAGGATCTCCTCGGCCTTGTCGTGCGCCTCCTTGCGGCCCTGCTCGAAGCGGCGGGGCCCGGCGCCGGGCTCGAAGTGGTCGACGTTGCCGAGGATCACCGGCAGCAGCGCGGCGGGCTGCTCGCTCCAGCGGGGGCGGGTGATGTCGATCTCGCCGACGCAGCGCATGCCGTAGCGGTCGAGGAAGCCCTGGATGGCGGCTTTGGCCTCGGGGCCGCCGTCGAGGTCGTCGAGGCGGTCGAGGAAGCCGCTGTCACCGTGGCCGGCGTCGCCGTCCTTGCCGTTCGTGCCGGCGGCGACCTCGCGGAGGAACGCCACCACCTCCGCGTGGGGACGGATGGCGTCGGCGACGTCGAGCAGCGCCAGGCCCATCTCGGCCGAGACGTTGTTGTCGACCGACTGGGTGAGCACGTCGGCGGCGTTGCGCCCGCCCAGCCACTCCTCCAGGCGGTCGTTCAGCCACCAGGTGGCCTGCATCCCGGCCATGATCACCGGCATGCTGCGCGGGTCGGCCTGCACCCGGCCCCGCAGGTCGGCGATGTCGTCGAGGATGGCGTCGAGCCGCGCCGGGCCGGACGCCGTCATGATCCGCTGCCGCGAGGCCTCGAGCGCCGCGTCCATCTGCGCGATCAGCTCGGTGACGATGGACGGGTCGGTCGGGACCTCTTCGGTGCGGTCGGCGCCCGGCAGCCCCCAGGCCGGGCCGTCGTCCTCCTCGACCGGGGGCAGGAAGTCGGGTCGGTGGATGACGGTCTGCAGGGCGTCGGCGATCAGCGGGTCGGACCTGCCCATCGCCGCCAGGAGGTTGGCCCGGCTCGACGCCTTGGTGAGCAGCTCGGTGACGTCCACGAACAGGCGGCTGCCGGCCTCCGCCATGGGGCGGGGCGTGGTGAGCTGCCACACCGACAGGCCGAGGGGCCGCATGGCGTCGGTCATCATCTGCTGGTGGCCGACCGAGATGAAGACCCGGTTCGCCCGGACGGCCGAGGCCTGGTCGCTCTGGTCGCTCCGGGCGGCCTGGTCGCTTTGGCCGTTCTGGCGGTTCTGGTTGCTCTGGCCGTTCTGGGCGGCCGACCCCGGACCGAGCGGGCGGGGCGGCGTCGAGGGGATCGGGAACAGGGTGGTGATCGGCCGGCTCTGGACGACGTGGAACCCGTCGTCCGCCAGGCACCACTCGATGTCCTGCGGGCTGCCGAAGTGGGCCTCGATCCGTCGGCCCAGGTCGGCGAGCGCCAGCACCTGGTCGTCGGTGAGCACCGGCGGCTCCTGCCGGGCCGGGTCGAACGGCGCCTCCCCGGTGCCGCCGGGACCGGTGGCCGCGTCGCCGGCCTTGGGGGCGACCACCCGCTCGACGACCCGGCCGTCCCGCACCTTGAACGTGTCGGGGCTGACCTGCCCGGCGACCAGCGCCTCGCCGAGGCCGGCGATGGCCTCCACCGAGACGACCCGCCGGTTGGAGCTGACCGGGTCGGCGGTGAAGAGGACGCCGGACACCTGCGGGACGACCATCCGCTGCACGACGACCGCCATCGTGACCTGCCGGTGGTCGAAGCCGTTGCGCTGGCGGTAGGTGACGGCCCGCTCGGTGAACAGCGACGCCCAGCACCGGACCACGTGGCGGAGCACCTCGTCCGGACCGACGACGTTCAGGTACGAGTCCTGCTGGCCGGCGAACGACGCGCCCGGCAGGTCCTCGGCGGTGGCGCTGGAGCGCACGGCGTAGGCGCCGTCGGCGCCGAGCCGGGCGACCGCCCCGGTGATCGCCGCCGCCAGGTCGTCGGGGACGGCGACCTGCTCGATGGCCTCCCGGACCGCGGCGCTGCCGACGCGGATCGCCTCCCGGTCGTCGGGGTCGAGGCGGGCCAGGCGGTCGATCTCGTTCTCGATGGCGGGCGCGGCGGCGATGATGCGCCGGTAGGCGTCGGTGGTGACGCAGAACCCCGCCGGCACGTCGACGCCGTCGACCCGGTGGAGCTCGCCCAGGTGCGCACCCTTGCCGCCGACGAGCCCGACGTGTGAACGGTCGACCTCGGTGAGGTCGACGACGATGGTGTCGCCGCGGCTTGTCGGTGCACCGCCATGGTGGGCCGTGCCCGCATCGAAATGATGGCGGCTCCACTCTTGCATTTCGCATCTCCCGATTTCGTGTGACCAAGGGGAAGGGCGTCACTTAATGCACGTTTGTGCCGTTTGCGGCAAGCCCCCACCTGCGTGGTACTTTGATCATGGCGGGGAAGGCCCGATCGACGTATTGGGTGAATCGGGGGCGGTGCCGGGTGCGTCGCTCGATCCTTACCGACCACGAAGACCCTGGTCGTGCAGGGTGGCGCGTGGCCGTGGCGCGATGTCGATCGGGGGATCTCGGGTTGCGGGGACGCGTGGTTACCGTCTTCGGGGTCGTGTCACGGGGTGCTGCACCGCGTGGGCGGCGTCGGTGATTTCCCCTTGTCGCGCTCGTTCCAGTCGGGTCCGGGGGCGGCGTCCCGCGGCCCGTGATCGCCGTCGATCGCGGCTGACCGCGGTCGATCGCCGTCGGTCGCGGCCGACCGCCGCGAGCCCCGGCGGGCGCTCACGGGCGGGCGTGGGCGCCGGTGAAGTCGAGGACGAGCTCGGCGGTCGCCTCGGGTGCCTCCAGCATCGGGAGGTGCCCGACCTCGGGCAGCAGTTCGATCCGGGCACCGGGCACGGCGCGGTACTGCTCGGCCGACGCCGGGTCCCAGCGGGGGTCGGCGCCGCCGAAGACGACCAGCAGCGGCACGCCCCGGTCGGCCAGGCGGGCGGGGATGCTGCGCTCGGCGATGTAAGTGGTGTTGGCGCGCAGGATGGCCCGGGTGGTCCGGTAGCCGGTGGTCCGCACGCCGGCGACGAGGTCGTCGGGGATCTCGACGGGCCGGGCGCAGGTGAGCAGCAGGCCCCGCCGGATCATGTCGTCGGACCGCCGCTTCCACACGAGCGGCCCGAGCGGCGGGGCGAGCAGCAGGCGGAGCAGCAGCGGTTGCGGCCGGAGCGCGCCGGGCTCGGGCCCGCTGCTGATCAGCGCCAGCGAGCCGACGAGCTCCGGCCGTCGCTCGGCGAGCGCGGTGGCGATGTAGCCGCCGCTGGAGTGCCCGACGACGGTGGCCCCGCGAAGGCCCAGCCCGTCGAGGACGGCGGCCACCCGGTCGGCCTGAGCGGGCACCTCGTAGTCGGGCGCGGGTGGGGACTGGCCGCAGCCGGGGAGGTCGACCCGCACGACGTCGTGCCGCCCGGCGAGCGCCGGCACGATCGGGGCCCACGTCGCCCCCGACGCCCCGGACCCGTGGACGAGCACCACCGGCGCCCCGCCCTCCACGCCGTCCCGGACCACGTGCATCCCTTGCACCAGCTCACTCGTGTGCACAGCCATGCCCAGGACCCTGACCCCGTGTGGCCCCCGACGTCTTGGAAAGATGTTCCCGATCAACGCGCTGGAGGGGGTGCCCGAGACCTTCCGCCGCCCACGGCACGTCCCGTTGACGGTGTGGTCCTGATCGACCCCATCGACCTCGACCCCACCACCCTCACCACCTCGTCCCCCGACGCCTCCTCCAGCCCCTCCACGAACATCGTCTTCGAACCCTCCGACG
>DATCLV010000600.1:0-1517 GCA_036563745.1 Acidimicrobiales bacterium
CGGGCGTGCAGGGTCACCCCGTGCCACATGGCCTGGGCCGCCACCAGGAGGTGCCGCGCCGGGTGGTCGTCGGGCCGGTCGGCGACGATGGCGCCGGCCCGGTCGAGCCAGTGGGTCGCCTCGTCGAGCCGGCCGTTGCGACCCAGGAAGGCACCGAACTGCAGCATCCGCACCGGGTCGTCGGCCACCCAGCTCGGCGGGAACACCCGGCTCCAGTCGGTGCCGACGAGCGCGCCCCAGCCGGCGTCGTAGGGGTCGGTGCTCACGATCGAGAACGCCTCGCCGAGGTCGCCGGCCGCCGACAGCTGGAGGACGGCGCCGTGGGGGTCCTCGCGGTCGGCGAACCAGCTCGCGGCCCGGCGGCGCAGCAGCCGCCCGGCGCCGGGGTGGCGGCGCTCGAGCTCGTCCCGGACCAGCTCGGCGAAGAGCCGCTGGTAACGGAACCAGGTGCCCTCGTCGTCGAGCGGGACCAGGAACAGGTTGGCCTCCTCGACCTGGCGCAGCAGCCGGCCGGCGTCGCGCCGCTCGGTGACGAAGCGGCACAGGTCGGCGCACAGCCGGCCCAGGACCGACGTGGTGAGCAGGAACGCCTGCACCTCGGGCTCCTGGGCGCCCAGCGTGCGGGCGGTGAGAGCCCGGGCGGCGCACTCGTCGAGGGGGAGCGCGGCGACCTCGTCGGCGCGCCCGCCGGTGCCCGCTGCGTCGGCGGGGCCGGCGAGGTCGGCGGGGTCGGTGGGGAGCGACCGGACCAGCAGCTCGACCCCGGCCGGCCAGCCCTCGGCCCGGTCGGTGAGCGCCCGGGCCAGGTCGGGGTCGACCCGGCCGGCGCCCCGGGCGGCGAGGAGGGCGGCGGTCTCGTGGGGGCTGAAGCGCAGGTCGGCGGGGCCGATCTCGGTCACCCGGCCCTGGGCCCGCCAGCGCCCGGTGGGCAGGGGCAGCTCGCCCCGGCTGACCAGCACCAGCCGCAGCTGTGGGGGCAGCCGCTCGACCAGCAGGGTGAGCTGGCGGGCGACGGCGGCGTCGACCACCGGGTCGAGCCCGTCGAGCAGCACCGCCGTGGTGCCCGGCAGGGAGCCGGCGACCCGGCACAGGGTGTCGACGACCACGCCGTCGGGCGACCCGGGGGCGAGGCGGTCCAGGTCGTCGTGGTCGGCGAGGCCGGGGTGCGCCCGGTGGAGGGCGTGGGTGAACCGGCCCCAGAACCAGTCGCGCTCGGCCGGCGCCCACCCCGCGTGCAGGTCGGTGTGGGCGCAGAACTGCTGCACCGCCTCCGTCTTCCCGTAGCCGGACGGCGCCCGCACGAGCGTGAGGGGACGGGTGAGGGCGCGGTGGAGGCGCTCGACCAGGTCGACCCGGGTCAGGACCGGCGCGGCGCCGACCTCACCAGGGTCACCCGATCGGGGTGATTGAGACTCACCCTGTTGCTGGCCACCGTGAAGCATCGAGATGTCGCTCTCCCATCAGCGACGCACCGCGCCGGGCGTGGATTGGGGGCGAAGGGATCCGACGATATCGAG
>DATCLV010000153.1:0-6783 GCA_036563745.1 Acidimicrobiales bacterium
AGTGACGACCGACCAGAACAGTTGAGAAGAGCGACATGCCGAAGATGAAGACCCACCGCGGTGCCGCCAAGCGCTTCAAGACGACGGGCACCGGGAAGCTGCGCCGCCGGCAGATCAACATGAACCACATCCTGGAGAAGAAGCCGTCGACCCGGACCCGGCGCCTGAAGCGCGAGACCGGTCTGGCCCCCGGCGACGAGGCCCGCATCAACCGGATGCTCGGGCGCCGCTGATCCGCCGGGCCCACCCCCTGGATCTGCCGGCTCCGCCGGATCTCCCGATCTGCCGGCCGTCCCACCGGACGCTGCCGAGAAGAACCACGCACCCCCCGAAGTAGACGAAAGGACAGCCCGATGGCTCGGGTGAAGAGATCGGTCCACGCCAAGAAGAAGCGTCGGGTGACGCTGGAGCGGGCGAAGGGCTACTACGGCAACAAGAGCCGCTCGTTCCGCGCCGCCAACGAGCAGGTCATGCACAGCGGGCGCTACGCCTTCCGCGACCGCCGCGCCCGGAAGGGCGACTTCCGGCGCCTGTGGATCCAGCGCATCAACGCCGCCTGCCGCCTCAACGAGACCTCCTACAGCCGCTTCGTGGCCGGCCTGCGCCTCGCCGGCGTCGAGGTCGACCGCAAGGTGCTGGCCGATCTGGCCGTCACCGAGCCCGCGACGTTCGCCACCCTGGTGACGGTCGCCAACGAGGCGCTCGAGGAGCACGCCGAGGCCACCCCCGCCTCGGCCTAGCCCCCGCTTGCGCCAGACGTTGCAGCAGCTGCGGCGCCTCTCGAGGCGCCGCAGTGCGCGCTCCGAGGCGGGTGCGTTCGTGGTCGACGGGCCGAAGCTGCTCGCCGAGGCCCTCGCCGCCGGCGTCGAGGTCACCGACGTGGTCGCCGAGCCGGGTGCGCCCGAGGAGCTCGTCGCCCGGGCCGAGGCCGCCGGCGCGACCGTGCACCGGGTGCCGGCCGGCTCGCTGGCCAAGGCCGTCGACACCCAGGCGCCCCAGCCGGTCGCGGCCGTCGCGACGATGCCGCCGTCCCCGTGGCTCGACCCCGGCGGGGGCGCGCGCCGCGACGTGCGCCTGGCGGTCGTGGCGGTGGCGCTGAACGACCCGGGCAACGCCGGCACGATCCTCCGCAGCGCCGACGCCGCCGGCGCCGACCTGGTCGCGTTCTGCGACGACTCGGTCGACCCGTACGGCCCCAAGGCGGTGCGCGCCAGCGCCGGGGCGCTGTTCCGGCTCCCGACGGTCCGGGCGGCGGCCGCCACCGACGTGCTGGGCGCGCTGCGCGCCGCCGGCGTGCGCACGCTGGGCCTGGTCGCGCGCGGCGGGGCTGTCTACGACACCCTCGACTATGCGGTACCGTCGGCGGTCGTCCTGGGCAGCGAAGCCCACGGCTTGCCGGCCACCGTCGAGTCACTGCTGGACGAGTTGGTCACGATCCCGATGTGCGGCCCCACCGAGTCGTTGAACGTCGGGATGGCCGGCACCATCGTCTGCTTCGAGGCCCTCCGCCAGCGCCGCAACCGCGACAAGGATCTTGAGAACTGATCATGAGTGAGCCCACAGGTGATCTCTCCGCCGAGGTCGAGGCGGTCCGGGAGGACGCGCTCGAGCGCATCGCCAAGCTGGGCTCGCTCGACGAGCTGCGCGCCCTGGAGTCCGAGCTGCTCGGCAAGAAGTCGCCCCTGGCCGGGCTCCGGCAGGCGGTCGGGCGGCTCGGCCCGGAGCAGCGCCGCGTGGTCGGCCAGGCGGTCAACGCCGCCCGCGACGCGCTGACCCAGGCGCTCGCCGACCGGCGCGCCGCCCTCGAGGTCGAGGCCCGCCGGGCCACCCTCGAGGTCGACCGGCTCGACCTCACCGAGGTGCTCCCCGGACCGGGCAGCGGCCACCTCCACCTCGTGACCCAGGCCATCGAGGAGCTGGAGGACGTGTTCATCGGGATGGGCTTCACGGTGGCCGAGGGCCCCGAGGTCGAGACCGACTGGCACAACTTCGGCGCCCTCAACTTCCCGGAGGGCCACCCGGCCCGCGACATGTACGACACCCTCTACGTCGACTTCGGGAAGCCGCAGTCGACGCTGCTGCGCACCCACACCTCGCCGGTGCAGGTGCGGGTGATGACGTCGGGCCCGCCGCCGTACTACTCGGTGATGCCGGGCCGGGTGTTCCGGTCCGACACCGCCGACGCCACCCACATGCCGGTGTTCCACCAGATCGAGGGGCTGGTCGTCGACCGCGACATCACGTTCGCCGACCTGGCCGGCACGATCGACGCGTTCACCAAGGCCTACTTCGGCGGCGACTTCACGTCGCGCCTGCGCCCGTCGTACTTCCCGTTCACCGAGCCCTCGGCCGAGTTCGACATCCAGCGCCCCGACGGCACCTGGCTGGAGCTGGGCGGCTGCGGGATGGTCCACCCCAACGTGCTGCGCAACTGCGGGGTCGACCCGGAGGAGTGGCAGGGCTTCGCGTTCGGCTTCGGCATCGACCGCCTGGCCGCCGCCCGCCACGGCGTCGACGACCTGCGCGACCTGTTCACCAACGACATCCGCTTCCTGAGCCAGTTCTGAGACCGAGGCCCTCCGATGAAAGTTCTCCTGTCGTGGCTGCGTGAGTTCGCCCCCCTCGAGGGCGACCCGGTGGCGCTGGGCGAGACGATGAGCGACCTCGGCATGGCGGTCGAGCAGCTGGACCGGATCGGCGAGGGCCTCGACGGCATCGTCGTCGCCAAGGTCCTGCAGACCCGGCCCCACCCCAACGCCGACAAGGTGCAGCTGGTCGACGTCGACCGGGGCGACGGCGAGGCCCTGCAGATCGTCTGTGGCGCCTTCAACATGCAGGCCGGCGACCTCGTGCCGCTGGCCACCCTGGGCACCACCATGCCGAACGGCATGGAGATCGGCCGCCGCAAGATGCGGGGCGAGTGGTCGAACGGGATGCTGTGCTCGGCCCGCGAGCTCGGGATCGGCGACGACCACGCCGGCATCTGGATCCTCCCCGGCGACCTTCCCCTCGGCGCCCCGATCACCGAGGCGCTGGGCATCGAGCAGGACGTCCTCTACGACCTCGAGATCAACCCCAACCGGCCCGACGCGATGTCGGTGGCCGGCGTGGCCCGCGACGTGGCCGCCCGGCTGGGCGTGCCGTTCTCGCTGCCCGACGTGTCCGCGGCCGGCGCCGCCGAGGTCGAGGCCGAGCGCCTGCCGAACGTGACCGTCGAGATCCTCGACCCCGACCTGTGCGGCCGCTTCGCCGCCCGGGTGCTGCGGAACGTGCAGGTGGGTCCGTCCGACCCGGCGATGGCGCGGCGCCTGGCGCTCATGGGGATGCGGTCGATCAACAACGTGGTCGACGTCTCCAACTACGTGATGCTGGAGCTCGGCCAGCCCAACCACGCCTACGACCTGTCGCGGGTGGCCGGCCCCGGCTTCCGGGTGCGGCGCGCCACGCCCGGCGAGACGCTGGTGACCCTCGACGACGTCACCCGCACGTTCACCGGCGACGACCTGCTGATCTGCGACGCCGAGGACCGGCCGATCGGCATCGCGGGCGTCATGGGCGGCGCCAACACCGAGATCGACGACAGCACCACCGAGGTGCTCCTGGAGATGGCGTGGTTCCTGCCGATCGCGGTCGCCAAGACGTCGCGCCGGCTGAAGCTGCGCTCGGAGGCGTCGGCCCGGTTCGACAAGGGCACCGACCCCGAGGTGATCGACCTCGCGTTCCGCCGCTTCGCCCAGCTCCTGGGCGCCCCGCTGGAGAAGGGGACGGTCGACGCCCGGGGCGAGCTGCCGGACCGGTCGCCGGTGCGGGTGCGCCCGGCCCGGGTGAACCGGCTGCTCGGCAGCGACCTGTCGGCCGCCGAGATGACCGACCTGCTGGCCCCCATCGGCTTCGCCGCCGAGCGGACGGGCGACGACCTCGACGTGACGATCCCGCCGTGGCGCTACGACTCGGCCACCGAGATCGACGTGGTCGAGGAGATCGCCCGGCTGTACGGCTACTCGCGCCTGGGCCGCACGGTCCCGACCTCGCCGCGCACGGGCCGCCTGACGCCCCGGCAGCAGCGGCGCCGCCGGCTGCGGTCGCTGCTGGCGGGCCTCGGTCTGTCGGAGGCGATGCCGCTGCCGTTCCTCGCCCCCGGCGAGCTGGAGCGCTGCGGCCTGCCCGGCGACGGCATCGCCCTGCTCAACCCGCTGGTGGCCGAGGAGTCGATCCTGCGCACGTCGCTGCTGCCCGGCCTGGTGGGGGCGCTGGCCACCAACGCCGCCCGCCGGAACACGGGCGTGCGGCTGTTCGAGATCGGCCACGTGTTCCGCCGCCCGGCCGGCGAGGGCGCCGACCGGGCCGAGCTGCCCGACGAGCGCGAGCACCTGGCGGTGGCGCTGGGCGGCCAGGACGCCACGGCCGCCGTGCAGGTGTGGCGGGCGATCGCGGAGGGCCTGGGCGTCACCGACCTCCGGCTCGCCAACGCCGAGGTCCCCGGCCTGCACCCGACGCGGTCGGCGGTGATCGGCGACGGCCTCGGCGTGGTGGGCGAGGTCGACCCGGCGTCGCTGGAGGCCCACGGCATCGGCGAGCGGGTGGGCTGGCTGGAGGTCGACCTCGACCGGCTGCTGGAGCTGGCCGACGACGAGCCGCAGTACCGGCCGATCAGCCGCTACCCGTCGAGCGACATCGACCTGGCCTTCGAGGTCGACGAGTCGGTGTCGGCCGCCGACGTGGAGGCGACCCTGCGGGAGGCGGCGGGCGACCGGCTGGCGTGGGTGAAGCTGTTCGACGTCTACCGCGGCACCGGCATCGCCGACGGCCGCCGGAGCCTGGCCTACACGCTCCGGCTGGAGGCCCTCGACCACACGCTGACCGACGACGAGCTCCAGGCGATCCGCCAGGCCTGCATCGACGCGGTCGAGTCCGCCCACGCGGCCGCGCTGCGGGGCTGACCCGGCCGAGCCCGGCCGACCGGCCGGCTCGATGCCGGCCGGTTCACCCCGCTGGTGGTCCGGCCGCGACCTCGGCGATGACCTCGGCCGGGTCGCGGGCGTCGTCGATCTCCCGCGCCGCCCAGGTGACGCCCATCCCCGCCAGCGTGGCGAGGTCGCGGTCGCTGGTGGCGCGCGTGACCTCGACCATCACGTCGTAGCCGTCGAGCCCGCCGCGCTCCTGGGCGACGACCTCCAGCATCGGGCCCAGCTGCTCGATGGTGGTGTTGACGGGGAAGAGGCCGTCGAGCCGGGCGGCCCGCCGCACCGGCCGCTCGGGCCCGCCACCCCAGGCCGCGCCCCACAGCGGGATGCGCGGCTCCTGCACGGGCCGGGGGAGGAACACGACGTGGTCGACGGTGAAGTGCGTGCCGTGGTGGTCGACCTCGCCGCCCGCCCAGAGCACCTGGAGGAGCTCGAGCGCCTCGTCGTAGATCTCGGCCCGCGCCTTGGGGTCGACGACCTCGCCGAACCGGGCCAGCTCACCGCCGCTGTTGACGCCGAGGCCGACGCCGAGGGTCATCCGGCCGCCGGAGAGGTGGTCGAGCGTGACCGACTCGCGGGCGACCTTCTGGGGCCGGCGGCGGGCCAGCGGGGTGATCATCGGGCCGAGCCGGAGCCGGGTGGTGGTGGCGGCGACGGCGGCGAGGAGGATCCACGGGTCGGCGACGACGTGCCGCGCGGGTTCGTGGGGCCGGGCCATGTGGTCCCAGGTGAAGAAGCCGTCCCAGCCGCCCTCCTCGGCGGCGTGGGCGAGGTCGAGGACCACGCCGGGGTCCGCGAAGCGGCCGAAGGGCGGGAGGTGGAGGGCGTGGCGCATCGGGAGAAGGTACCGGTATCGCCGGCTCCCCCGGCGCCTGTCGGGGCCGTCGGGGTGGCCGGCCCGGGGCCTCCGGAACCGGACCCCGAGCAAACGACTGCTGCAACGGCGTGCATGACTATGCAGCGCGTCGTATATGCTGGTCCGGTGACATCGGTCGGCATCGTCGGCGCCTCGGGGTTCACCGGGGCCGAACTGCTGCGGCTCCTCGCGCAGCACCCCACCTTCGAGGTCAAGGTCGCCACCGGCGACAGCCAGGCCGGCAACCGCATCGCCGACCTCTACCCGAGCCTGGCCGGCGCCTACGGCGACGCCACGTTCGACGCCTACGACCCCGCCGCCGTCGACGGCCTCGACCTCGTCTTCCTCGGCCTGCCCCACGGCGCCTCGCAGACCGTCGTGCCCGACCTGCTGGGCCGGGTGGGCAAGGTGGTCGACCTGGCCGCCGACTTCCGCCTCACCGATCCCGAGCTCTACCCCACGTGGTACGGCGAGGCGCACACCCGGCCCGACCTGCTCGAGGCGTTCACCTACGGGCTGCCCGAGCTGTTCCGGCCCGAGGTCCGGGTGGCGAACCTGGTCGCCGCGCCCGGCTGCTACGTCACCACGGCCACCCTGGCGCTGGCGCCGCTGCTGCGCCACGGCCTCGTCGAGCCCACCGGCATCGTGGTCGACGCCGCCAGCGGCGTGTCGGGCGCCGGCCGGCCGCCCAAGCCGACCACGGCGTTCTGCACGGTCGACGAGGACTTCACCGCCTACGGCCTGCTCGACCACCGCCACACCCCCGAGATGGAGCAGGCTCTCGGCCGG
Source organism: Acidimicrobiales bacterium (assembly GCA_036563745.1). Lineage (GTDB taxonomy): Bacteria > Actinomycetota > Acidimicrobiia > Acidimicrobiales > VFJN01 > DASXTK01. Next base: position 6,610 of record DATCLV010000153.1, read on the forward strand.
GTCGCGGGCACCGACGTGCAGCTCCTCTTCACCCCGCACCTGGCGCCGATGAACCGGGGCATCCTCGCCACCTGCTACGCCCGGCCCACCGGGTCGGCCGGGTCGACCACCACCGCCGAGCTGCGCGAGCTGCTGCGCGAGACCTGGCGGGGCGAGCCGTTCGTGGTGGTCACC
>DATCLV010000613.1:0-2666 GCA_036563745.1 Acidimicrobiales bacterium
ACTGCGTTCCCCGCGCCCGACGCGCGGTGGACAACGCCGGCCCGGAGTTGCAGGATGGGTGACGGCTGTACGTGTCGGTTCCCTGGCGCGCCCGGCCGGGACACACGAGGCGGACCAGAGGGCAGGGGCGCGGGTGCAGGAGACCGATCCGGGGCTGATACGGCGGGCGGCCGCCGGGGACATCGAGGCGTTCTCGGCGCTGGTGGAGCAGCACCAGCTCCAGGTGTGGCGGTTCCTCCGCCGCCTGCTGGGCGACGAGGCGCTCGCCGAGGACGTCACCCAGGAGACGTTCGTCCGCGTCTACACCCGGCTCTCCAGCTTCACGTTCGAGGCGAAGTTCTCGACCTGGGTGTTCCAGATCGCCCGCAACGCGGGGATCGACGAGCTGCGGAAGCGCCAGCGCCAGGCCCGGCTGGCCGAAACCCTGGGCCGCCGCGACCTCACCGCGCTCCCCTCGCCGGAGGTGGGGGTCGAGCTGCAGATGCTGCTGGACCAGCTGCCCGACGACCTGCGGGCCGCCCTGCTGCTGGTCGAGATCCTGGGCCTGCGCTACCGGGAGGCGGGCGACGTCCTCGGCATCCCGACGGGCACGGTGAAGAGCCGCGTGCACAACGCCCGGGTGAAGCTCCACGAGTGGGCGCAGGCCGGCGAGCGCCGGCGCCACCGGCGCGGGGCGCGGCGTGCCACCGGCGGCCCGGCCGCCGAGACCGGCGCCTGACCGCCCGCCCGGGGCACCCCCTCCGTCGCGCGCGCCCCGGTGACAGCGCCTGCCGGGCCTCCTGCGGGCACCCGGCGTCCCGGCCACGCTCGGCCCTCCGACCGGCGGAGGTGGCAGCGCCGTGAGGTGCGACGACGTCCGCGCCGCGCTGTCCGTCGCCCTCGACGGCGAGGACGACGCGCTCCCGGCCGAGGACGTGCGGGCCCACGTCGCCGAGTGCGCCGACTGCGCCGACTTCGAGGACACGATCCTCGGCCTGCGCACCCAGCTGCGGGTCGAGGCCGTCGACGGCGCCCCCGACGTGGTCGACGCCGTGGTCCGCCGCGTCCGGGCGCTGCCCACCCCGCCGCCGGTCCCCATCGAGCGCCGGCTCGGTGACGGGGCCCGGCCCCGCGGCGCCCGCCTCGCCTGGGTGAGCACCGCCCTGTGGGCCGGACGCGGCGCCATCAGCACCGCCGCCGCCATCGGGTTCCTGGCCGGCGCCGCCTACGTCGGCCTCGGCGACGACGGCCACGCGCCGGCGGCCGCCGACCTGCCCGAGCGCATCGTCACCGCCCAGACCACCGTGCAGGCGCTCGCCGCCGACATCCAGGTCGTCGAGTACGGCCGACCCGACCGCGAGGGGGCCCGGCGGTTCGCCGGCCGCCTCGTCTACGGAGGGCCAGAGGACCTCCAGCTCACGCTCACCGAGACCGCCCGGTCGCGCCAGGGCGCCCGGGGAGGCGGCGCCCCCGGCGACGGCGACGTGCGGCTCCGCGTCGACGGCGACCGCTGGGAGCTCGACTCGGTGCGCGGCTGCATGCCCGCGCCCGGCCGCGCCTCCTGCCCCCACGGCGCCGCCCGGGTCCTGCAGGCCGTGACCGGCCGCGCCCCGTTCTCCGAGTCGGCGCCGGTGCCGCTGGAGCTGGTCGCCCCGGTCGAGAGCTTCGCCCTGGCCGGCGACCCGCCGTCGATCGGCGAGCGCGAGATCGCCGGGCGCGAGGCCGTCGGCGTCCGCGCCACCGCCGCCCAGGTCGCCCGGTTCCTCGAGCAGCTGTCCCCGGCCGGCGACCTGCGGGCCGTCCACCCCACCGACCCGGTGGAGCTGTGGCTCGACCGCGACGACCTCGTCCCCCTCGCCCTCGACGTGTTCGCGGCCGCCGGCCCGGTGCGCGAGCGCTGGGCGGCCGCCCAGGGCTACCACGACGAGCCCGGCGAGCGCGTGCTCGCCTTCGTGGTCGACGACGTGGCGATCAACGGCGACGTCGACGTGGACGAGGAAGCCACCACCCTCGCCGCCGGCGGCGCCGCCGGCGACCGCGCCGGGCGGGAGTCCGATGCCGCCGCCGACGCCGACGGGTTCACCGCCTTCACGACCACCGGCGCCGAGCAGCACCACACCGACGAGGGCTTCTCCCCCGGCGACGCGCCCCTGGTCCCGGTCCCGGACGGGCTGCCCGCCGGGTTCACCCCCGCCCGCTCCGGCACCACCCGCTCCTCCGGCGGCCCCGCCGTCCAGGTGCGGTCCTGGACCGACGGGCGGGCCTGGCTGAAGGTCGAGGCCACCGCCGACTGGGAGGCCGACCACCTCTTCGGCGGCCTCGGCGCCGCCGTCCGCACCGTCGACCTGGGCGCCGCCGGGCAGGGCTACCTCAGCGCCGACGGCCGCCGGGTCGCCCTCCACACCGACGACCTCGACGTCCTCGTCACCGGCAGCCTCCCCACCGACGAGCTGCTGGACGTCGCCGCGAGCCTGGGCCTCCGGGGCGTCGCCGTCCCCGACGACTGGCGGGAGGCCAGCGCCACCACCCTCACCCTGGCCGCCGGCCGGATGCCCCACCTCCTCACGGTGGCCGCCGCCGAGGGCCTCGACGGCTTCGGCCGCCCCGCCGTCCGCACGCTCCCCGACGACACGGTCACCCAGGTCTTCGCCGGCCCCGGCGACCGGGGCTTCGTCCTCACCCAGCGG
>DATCLV010000156.1:0-4536 GCA_036563745.1 Acidimicrobiales bacterium
GCACGGCGGACCGCAGGTAGGCGGGCGCCTTGTCGGCGCCGACCCAGCGGTTCGTCCTGCGCAGCACGGCCACGAAGGCGTCCTGCACCAGCTCCTCGCAGGTGGCGACGTCGTCGATCAGGATCGCGGCGAGCCGCACCAGGGAGCGGTAGTGCTCCCGGTACAGCCGTTCGAGGTCCTGGACGTCGGCCACCGTGGTCATCATCGCCCGGACAGACGCCCCACCACCCCCGCGCGTTGACACGGGGGTGGCACGGGGGTGGTGGGACGCCGGGGGCGCCGGCCCGGATCAGCCGGTCACGGGGTCACTCGGCCTGGATCGCCCGGAGCACGTCGAGGCGCGCGGCCCGCCACGCCGGGACCAGCGCGGCGGCCATGCCGAGCAGCCCGGCGACGATGACGAGCGCCGCCAGCCGGGGGCCCGGCACCTGGAACACGTCGAAGCCCTCGTCCCCGAGCCCGGCGACGAGGCCCCAGCCGGCCAGCACCCCGGCGCCGAGGCCCAGGGCGGTGCCGAAGAGGGCGATGATCACCGACTCCCAGCGGATCGTCGCCCGCAGCTGGCGCCGCGACATGCCGACGGCCCGCAGGAGGCCGAGCTCCCGGGTGCGCTCGAGCACGGACAGCGCCATCGTGTTGGCGATCCCCAGCAGGGCGATGACGACCGCCAGCAGGACCATGCCGAGCAGCAGGCGCAGGAGCCCGTCGAGCTGGCCGCCGATGGCGTCCTTGTAGTCGTCGACGGTCATCACCTCGGCCCCGACCAGCGGGTCGACGATGGCGTCGATCGCCGGGCGGGCCTCGGCCACCGAGACGCCGTCGGCCAGGTCGACCAGCACGAGGGCGTCGGTGGCGTCGGGCACGTGGCGGCGCAGCTCGTCGGCGCCCATCACCAGGTCACCGATGGTGGTGCCCGGCGGGCCGTCGTAGACGCCGGTCACGGTGAGCGTGGCGGAGCCGGTGTCGAGGAAGTCGACCCGGACCGGGTCGCCGGGCGCCAGGCCCTCGTCCGCCGCGTACGACCGCAGCACCACCACCTCGCCGGGCCCGAGGTCGGCCCGGCCCTCCACGATGTCGAGGCCCTGCAGCGGGAACGCCTCGGGGGTGGTGGCGAGCAGCAGCTGCGACTCGCCGGCGACCTCGGCCGTGCCCGTCCGCATCGGGGCGGCCGCGTCGACCTCGGGCAGCGCCCGGATCTCCTCGCCCACCCTCGGGGGCAGGCCCACCATGCCGAAGCTCCCGGAGTCGACGATGAGGTCGCCGGCGAAGCTCTCGTCGAGCAGCCGGTCGATCGACGCCCGCAGCGAGGCGTTCACCACCAGGAAGAACGCCACGATCCCGACGCCGATCATCAGCGCGTGGGCGGTGGAGGCGCTGCGGCGGGGGTTGCGGGCCGCGTTCTCCCGGGCCAGCGACCCGGGGACCCCGCGCAGCCGCGCGAGCGGCCACCCGAGGGCGACGCCGACCGGGCGGGCCAGGCCGGGGCCGGCGAGCAGCAGGCCGACGAACGTCAGGGCGACGCCGAGGCCCACCGTGCCGGGCGCGCCGCCCCGACCGCCCGCCACCACCGCCGCGACACCGCCGGCCAGCAGCGCCAGACCGGCGGCGAACCGGAGGCGGGAGCGGCCGGTGGTGTCGACGGCGACGGCTCGCAGGGCGGCGAGCGGCGGCACCTTGGCGACCCGGCGGGCGGGGAGGACCGCCGAGGCCACCGTGACGACCAGGCCCGTGAGCACGGCGATCGCCACCGCCGTCGGCCGGATCGCCAGCCCGCCGTCGACGCCCACGAACCCGGCGAGCGCCGAGGCGAGGCCGAGGCCCAGCAGGAACCCGGCGACCGACCCGACCAGGCCCACCACCACCGCCTCCACCAGCACCGCCCGCCGCACCTGGCGCCGGCTGGCGCCGATGGCCCGCAGCAGCGCCATCTCGCGGGTGCGCTGGGCGACGATGATCGAGAACGAGTTGTAGATCACGAACGAGCCGACGATCACCGCCACCACGCCGAACGTGAGGAAGAAGCCGGTCACGAACGCCAGCTCGGCCTGCAGGTCCGATTGGCTCTCCTCCGTGATCGCCGTGCCCGACAGGACCTCCAGGCCCTCGCCGGGGGCGCCGGCGGCGTCCGCCCCGGCCAGCGCCGCCCGGAGGCGGGCGACCAGCTGCTCCTCGTCCACGCCGTCGTCGGCGACGACCACCACGGTGTCGAAGCGCCCGGGCTCGGCCAGCAGCTCCTGGGCCTCGTCGGTGGTGAGGAGCACGTAGCTGGCTCCCCCCGGGCTGTCGGCGGTGCCGAAGCCCACGACGCCGACCAGCTCCAGCTCGTGCACCTCGCCGTCGGCGGTCTGGATCGGCACCGTGTCGCCCGGCTCGTAGCCGGTGGTGTCGGCGGTGGCGGCGTCCATGACCATCTCGCCGGCCCGCTCGGGCGCCCGGCCCGACCGCAGCACGAACGGGTTGGCCTCGTGGGCCTGCTCGGGCCAGTTGCCGCCGAGGGTCGGGGCGCCGAGCTCGGGGTTGCCGACCGGGTCGCCGTCGGGGCCGATGACGCGGGCGAAGCCCTCGACGCTCCCCTCGACGGCGTCGACCCCGTCGACGCCGCGGACCAGGTCGACGACGGCCTCGTCGACGTGGGCCCGCTCCTCGCCGAAGGGGCCGTCCATCGTGCGGGTCGAGCGGACCACGGCGTCGGTGCCCTCGTAGGCGTCGGCCAGGAGGTCGTCGAACGTGCGGCGCATCGTGTCGTTGAGCGTGAGGACGCCGCCGATGAAGGCGACGCCGAGGGCCACCGCCAGCACGGTGGCGACCAGCCGTCCCGTGTGGGCCCGAAGGCCTCGCAGCGCGACCTGTCGCATGGCGGCCCCCTCAGCTCCCGAACCGCTTCATGCGGTCGAGCACCGACTCGGGCGTCGGGTCGGGCATCGTGTCGACGAGGCGCCCGTCGGCCAGGAACAGCACGGCGTCGGCGTAGGCGGCGGCCACGGGGTCGTGGGTGACCATCACCACGGTCTGGCCCATCTCCCGGACGGCCCGGCGCAGGAAGTCGAGGATCTCGGCGCCGGTGCGCGAGTCGAGGTTGCCGGTGGGCTCGTCGGCGAAGATGATCGCCGGTCGACCGGCCAGCGCCCGGGCCACCGCGACCCGCTGCTGCTGGCCGCCCGACAGCTGGGCCGGGCGGTGGCCGGTGCGGTCGCCGAGGCCGGTGGCGGCGATCACCTCGTCGAGCCAGGCCCCGTCGGGCGCCCGGCCCGCCAGCGACGACGGGAGCACGATGTTCTCGAGGGCGGTGAGGGTCGGGACCAGGTTGAACGCCTGGAACACGAAGCCGATCCGGTCGCGGCGCAGGCGGGTGAGCTCCCGCTCCGACAGGCGGCCCAGCTCCACGTCGCCGACCCACACCTGCCCGCTGGTGAGGTCGTCGAGCCCGGCAAGGCAGTGCATGAGGGTCGACTTGCCGGAGCCGGACGGGCCCATCACCGCGGTGAAGCGGCCGGCAGGGAGGTCGACGGTCACGTCGTCGAGGGCGGTGACGGCGGTCGAGCCCTCGCCGTAGACCTTGGTGGCCGCCACCGCCCGGGCGGCGATCCCGGCCGGGCGGGTCGCCCCGGGCTCCGGGGCGAGGGCGGTCGAGGTGCGGGGGGAGGTGTCCATGCCCGGAACGTAAGGACGGGCCCTGCGCCCGGTCGTCGTCCCCGGGGACGATGACGGCTACGACCGCGGGGTGACGAGTCCCGACTCGTAGGCCAGCACCACGGCCTGCACCCGGTCGCGCAGCCCCAGCTTGGTGAGAATGCGGCCGACGTGGGTCTTCACCGTGGTCTCGCCGAGGATCAGTTCGGCGGCGATCTCGGCGTTCGACAGGCCCCGGGCCATCAGCACCAGCACCTCCCGCTCCCGCGAGGTGAGCTGGGCCAGCTCGGGCGGGGGCGCGGGCAGGGGCCGCTGCCGGGCCAGCTCGTCGATCAGTCGCCGGGTCACCGACGGCGCCAGCAGCGCCTCACCCGCCGCCACCAGCCGCAGCGCCCGCACCAGCTCCTCGGGCGGCGTGTCCTTGAGCAGGAAGCCGCTGGCCCCGTTGCGGAGGGCGGCGTACACGTAGTCGTCGAGGTCGAAGGTGGTGAGGATCAGGACCCGCAGCGGGTGGGGGACGTCGGGCCCGGCCAGCCGCCGGGTGGCCTCGATGCCGTCCATGCGGGGCATCCGCACGTCCATGAGCACGACGTCGGGGGCGAGGCGGCGGCACACCTCGACGGCCTCGACGCCGTCGGACGCCTCGCCGATCACGTCGATGCCGTCCTCGGTGTCGAGGATCATCCGGAACCCGGCCCGCACGAGGTGCTGGTCGTCGGCGACGACGACCCGGAGCGGCCCGGGGGCGCCGAGGCCGCTCATGCCGCCCTACCTTTCAGACCGGGCTCCGATCGGTTGAGATCGGGGCGTGCAGGCGGGGCCGGGATGGTTTTCATGCTGGCTGCCCTTGATGGCTCAGGAGGCTTGGCCCCCGGCCCCGCTGCTTCTGTCTGACCGCTGATTAGG
>DATCLV010000619.1:0-1562 GCA_036563745.1 Acidimicrobiales bacterium
CCGGGCAGCAGGTCGCGGGGCACGCCCAGCACCCCGCCCCAGTGGTGGGTGACCGCGATCCCGTCGAGCGCCGGGAACAGCTCGACCAGCCCACGCCGCAGCCGGTCGGCGGCGGACGGGTCGACCGTGGGCGTCGGCGGCACCCGCGCGCCCCACGGGACCGGCGCGCCCAGGCCACCCCAGGCGATCCGCCCGTCGGTGGTGCGATGCCCGTAGCCGAGCAGCACCGCGCTCAGCTCGAACAGCTCCCGGTCGGCGAGCCCGATCTCCGCCCAGGTGGCGTCGTCGATCGGCTCGGTGGCGATCATGTGGTTGACCAGTGGCACGATCTCCCGGCGATGGCCGTCGATGCTGCCGGTGTAGGCCTCGGTCGCCCGCACCACGACGTCGGCCCGGACCGACCCGTGGTCGGTGCGCACCACCCGGCCGTCGATCGCCTCGACCCGGGTGCCCTCGTGGATCACCCCGCCCAGCTCCTCGACCACGACCGCCAGCCCCCGAGCCAGCCGGGCCGGGTGGACGGTGGCGGCGTGCGGGGTGAACAGCCCGCCCCTGCTGCCGCGGGCGTGGACGATCGCGTCGGCGGCCTCGGCGTCGAGCCAGCGCCAGTCGTCGTCGCCCAGGCCGTAGCGCTGCAGCTGGGCGTGGTGCTTGCGGAGCCGGGCGAGCTGCCCGTCGTTGGTGGCGAGGTAGACGGCGCCGCCCTTGTGGAACCCGCAGTCGATGCCGGCCTCGGCCACGACCGCGCCGACCTCGTCGACCGCCCGGTGCATCTCCCGGTGCATGGCCTCGACCGACCCGGGCCCGTGCGCCTTCTCGACCGCGACGACCGGCCCGCCGTACTCGCCCACGCACCAGCCGCCGTTCCGGCCCGAGGCCCCGAACCCGGCGGTCTCCCGCTCCAGCACGACGACCCGCAGCGAGGGGTCGGCCCGCAGCAGCGAGTGGGCGGTCCAGAGGCCCGTGAACCCCGCCCCGACGATCGCCACGTCGGCGTCGCGGTCGCCCGGCAGCGCGGGGCGCGGCACCAACCCGTCGTCGTCCGGCAGTGTGTCGTGCCAGTACGAGATGACCCCCATGGCGCAGGACCGTACCGGCGCCGGCCTCGCGGCGCCGGGCCGACGGGACGGGGCCGCGAGGGTCGCCGGGCCGCCGGGGGCTGCCGGGTCCTACCGCCAGGCCGCCGGCCGGGTCAGCCCCAGCCGCTCCGGGGCGTGCAGGGTGAGCATCGTGCGGCCCACGTCGGGCGGGACCGACGCCGGGGTCCGCCGGCTCACCAGCACCATGACCGCGAACGCCAGCGGCACCGTCCACGCCGCCGGCTGCCCGAGCAGCGAGCCCGGCCAGCCACCCGGGGCCACGCCCAGCATCGTCGCCAGGATCGCGGCCGACGACGCCCCGCCCCCGACCACGAGGCCCGCCAGCGCGCCGCGGGCGCTCAGCCCCCGCCACCAGATCCCCAGCACCAGCAGCGGGCAGAACGACGAGGCGGCGATCGCGAACGCCCAGCCCACCAGGCGGTTGATGTCGAACGGCTCCACCGCCAGGCCCAACCCCAGCGC
>DATCLV010000623.1:0-3665 GCA_036563745.1 Acidimicrobiales bacterium
GCGCTGGGGGTCGTCGCCACGGGGATGATCGGTGCCGGCCTGTTCCTGCGGGCGGACGACGGGGCAACGGCTCGGGGCGCGTTCGAGGCGACGGTGACCGTCGACTTCGGCGAGGCGATCGCCGCCGTCCCGCCGACCGACATCGGGGCCACGATCAGCGGCTACGGCGGTGGGACGTACATCGCCAACGACGAGGCGCACCGGGAGCGGCTGCGGGCGCTGGGGGTCGGGCTGCTCCGCATCGAGCTGCGGTTCCGGGAGCCCGGCAACCCGGCCAGCGGCGTCGTGTGCAACTCGCTGGGCTGCGACGAGGGCATCGACGGCGCCGACTGGGTCGCGGGCATCGAGGCGGTGGGCGCCGAGCCGCTGCTGGTGCTCCCCATCGACCCCGACCACCCCGTCGAGCAGGACGCCGCCGACGCCGTGGCGCTCGCCGGGTGGTTCGCCGACCAGGGCCTGCCGGTGCACCAGTTCGTGGTGGGCAACGAGCCCGACCTGGGCGGCAACCAGCAGGCCACCGGGGTGGAGGACTACAGCGCCCGCTTCGTCGCCATCGCCGACGCCCTGCACGCCGCCGACCCCGACCACCGCGTGGGCGGCCCGGCGCTGGCCGGCCTCTCGCCCGGGTACGTCGACCCGTTCCTGGAGGCGGCGGGGGCGAAGCTCGACTTCTTCGACCTGCACCGCTACGGCCGCTGCGGCGACGCCACCGCGCCGATCGACCCGAGCGTCTACCGGGAGACGATCGACCACGTGCGCAGCCGGCTCGCCGACGTCGTCCCCGACCGGGCCGGCATCCCGATCCAGGTGGGCGAGTTCAACCTGGACTGCGACCGCAAGGAGCCCGGGCCGCTCGCCTTCGACGCCGTGCTGTGGAACGCCCGGGTGCTGGGCACGATCCTCGCCGCCGACGCCCGGGCCATCCAGTTCAGCGACCAGAACGAGGGCCTGGGCCTGGTGAGCGAGGGCACCGTGGGCGGCTACCAGGCGGGCGACCCGCACCCGATCTACCACGCCATCGGCATGTTCACCGGCGAGGGCCGGTTCCGGCGGTTCGGCGCCACGATGGTGCGGGCCGAGTCGTCGGCCGACGACGTCGACGTGTTCGCCTCCGACGGCGGGCGCAACGTGGTGCTGGTCAACACCGCCGACGAGGCGGCCGCGGTCGCCCTCGACCTCGACGGCCTCGACGGCGACACCACCGCGGCGGTGTGGCGCAGCACGGCGGCCGACATGGCGCCCCACGCCGACGGCGAGGTGGCGATCACCGGCGGGGCGGGGTCGGTGGAGCTGCCGGCCCGGTCGGTGACGACGCTGGTGCTCGACCCGGGGGTCGACGCGCCGCCCGCCGAGTCGCCGCCGTCGTCCTCGCCCGCATCGCCGTCGTCGTCCAGCACGTCCTCGCCCAGCACGCCCTCGTCGAGCACCCCGCCGGCGCCGTCACCGTCGGTCGTGGCGCCGCCCGAGGGGGCGGTGCCGGGGCTGACCGCCGAGTACTTCCCGTCGGCCGACCTCACCGGGACGCCCCGGGTGCGCGTGGAGCCGGAGGTGCTGCTCGACTACGAGCACGAGCCGTTCGAGGACTTCCCGGCCGACGGGTGGAGCGTGCGGTGGTCGGGCTGGCTGCGGGTCGACACGGCCGGCGACCACGTGCTGACCGCCACGGCCGACGGCGGCGTGCGCCTGGTCGTCGACGGTGCCGTCGTGCTCGACGCCTGGGACGACCACGAGATCCGCGACGACAGCGCCACCGTGGCCCTGACCGCGGGCTGGCACGCGGTCCGGCTCGAGCACCGCAACCTGGCGGACGTCGCCTACGCCAAGCTGACCTGGTCGGGCCCGGGCTTCACCCGCTCGGCGATCCCGGCCGACCGCCTCGTCACTCCTGCACCAGCTCGATGAGGGTGCCGAAGGCGCCCTTCGGGTGCACGAAGGCCACCGTGGTGCCGCGGCTGCCCGGGCGGGGGGCCTCGTCGATCACGCGGCCGCCCGACGCCTTCACGGCCTCCAGGGCCTCGGCGCAGTCGGCGACCCGGTAGCCGACGTGGTGCAGGCCCTCGCCCTTGCGCTCCAGGTACTTGGCGACCGGGGAGTCGTCGCGGGTGGGGGTGAGCAGCTGGATGTAGCTCTCGGCCACCTTGAGGAGGGCCTCCTCCACCCCGTCCGACTCGACCACCTCGCGGTGCTCGACGTCGGCCCCGAAGGTCGACCGGTAGTAGGCGATGGCGGCCTCCAGGTCGTTGACGGCGATGGCGACGTGATCGATCTCGGTCAACAACATGGCCCTGAACCTACCCGTCGGTAGGTCCGGGAGAGGATTCCGCCGACCCGCCCGGCTCAGTACTTCATGACGCACGCCACCATCCGGGGCGCGACGAAGCCGTACCAGTAGTTCCACTGGTAGTCGTCGGTGCACTGGTCGCCGTTGGTGGCGCCGGGCACGATGTCGACGACGTGGACGGTCCCGGGGGCCTCGCAGGCCGACGCCACCGTGATCCACCCGTCGACGCCGCCGTTGGCGCCCTCGGGGAACACGTAGCAGTAGGTCTCGACGAGGTTGACCTCGAGGCACAGCAGGTAGTCGCCCGACGGGGTGTACGAGGCGTTCGGGTCGGAGCAGCTCTGGGTCGCCTCGACGACCTCGGTGACCGTGTAGGGCGTGCCGCCGTCGGAGCAGGAGCCGGTCCCGATGAAGTAGCCGGCGCTGTCGACGGCGATGCAGTCGTTGACCGACGCCTGGGCCGGTTCGAGCGGCGGCGCGGTGACCTCGGGCACCTCGAAGTCGTCGGCCGGGTCGGTGCCGATGTCGCTGCCGGGCAGGTCGAGGTCGCCCGTGTCGATGTCGTCGGTCGGCGGCGTGGGCGCGTCGACGTCGAGGTCGGGCGCGGCCGGGGGCTCGGTGGCGACGCTGCCGCCGTCGTCATCGTCGTCCTGGCTGACGGCGAAGGCGATGCCGGCCAGCGCCAGGACGGCGACGATCGCCACCACGATCAGCGTGCTGCTCGACCGGCCGCCCGGCGGGGCCGGCGGCGGGTACGTGGGGCCGGAGAAGCCGGGCCCCGGCGCGCCCGGCGGCCCGGGCGGCGGAGGGACCGAGGGACCGGACGGCCCCGGAGGCCCGGGCGGGCCCGGCGGCCCGGGCGACGCGCCGGGATCGAAGCCCGGCCCGGTCGGCCCGGTCGGCCCGGACGGCGGCGCGCCCGGCGGTGCCGGCGGCGTGCCGTAGGCCAGCGTCGGCGGCGGGGTGTCCATCGCGATCGTGGGGGGTGGCACGTCCGGCATCGCCTGGGTGGGCGCGACGACCGGCGGGCCCGGTGGCGGGCCCCAGCCCTGCGGGCCGCCCCCGGGGCTCGGGGGCGGCGGTGGATCTGTCGGCGGCTGCCCGGGCGGGGGCGGCGGTGAATCGGTGATGGCCCAGCTCTCCGTTGTGCGTCCCGTCCGGCGACACGCGGTCCCGGGTCACACGGTCACGGTCACGTGGCCACGCAGCCCGTGACCCCATGACCCATGACCCCATGATCTCGCGGCCCGGGCGGGTCGGTCCGGACGGATCAGTATCGCGCCGCGGCGAACGACCGTGGACGCGCCCCGGCGGCCGACGAACGGGTCGGGGAAGGGACTACAGCTCGCCCCGGGCGTGCCGCTGGAACAGGGTGATCCGGTCC
>DATCLV010000625.1:0-16886 GCA_036563745.1 Acidimicrobiales bacterium
GCCGAGGAGGGGGTGACGGGATGCGCGGCCGACTGACAAGGCTCTTCGCCGGGTCGGCGTTGGTCGCCATCACCGGCAGCCTCGCGGCGCCGGTCGCCGCCCAGGTGGTCCCCGACGACACCAACTCCTACGGTGAGCTGATCACCGGCGGCGCCGAGATCGGCGTGTTCCAGCCGTCAGGGGGCAACGGAGGCGGCGGCGGAGGTGGTGGTGGCTCGAACCGCCAGATCACCTGTGAGCTCTTCCTGGTGACACCCGACGGCGAGGTGCCGACCACCTACGCCCAGCTCGAGGCCCTTTACGCCCAGTCGCCGGCACCGATCACCGTGACCCGGATGTGCACGGAGGCCCCGGCGACGATCCTCCCCGAGGTCACCTTCGACTGGACGCCGGCCGACGGCAACCCTGTCGACCCGCAGATGCTGGCGGAGCTGGCGATGGACCGGTTGTTCGTGCCGCCGCCGGCGGGTGACACCACGCCGTCGCTGGAGGTGGGCACCCAGGCGCAGATGCCCACCTACTTCTGGATCGACAACTGGCCGGGCGAGGGGGCGCTCCCCAGCGCCTCGGCCTCGGCCGGCGGCGTGACGGTGACCGCCACGGCCACCCCGGTCTCCCACACGTGGGTGATCGACGACTCGCTGCGGGGCAGCGAGACCGTCTCCTGCGACGGCCCGGGCGTCGAGTTCTCCGGGGTGGGCGACCCGCCCCCCGGGGCCTGCGCCTGGACGCCGACGCACTCCTCGGCGGGGCAGTCGACCCGCCACCCGACCACCGGCGAGCCGTGCTTCCCCGCCCAGGTCACCGTGGTGTGGGACGTGACGTGGTCCGGGGGCGACCTCGGCCAGCTGGAGTCGGCCGCCGCCGCGTGCATCGTCGTGCATGAGATCCAAGCAGTGGTGAGTGAGTCGTGATGCTCTGTTCGCGCAGTTCTCCGAGTCGGGCCGACGGGGTCGTGCGGGCCGGGACGGGGCGGACGTTCGTGGTGTGCCGTGGGCACCGGCCGGCGCCGCCGACCGGGCCGTTCGGGTTGAGCGGCGAGCCGCCCGTGTCCGACCAGGGCCACACCGCCCGGCGCATCGACAACCGGGCCCGTGACCGGGCCGACCACGCCGCCGGGCGCCGCGCCGGCCGGGGCACGGTCGACGCCGGCGCCGGCCAGTTCGGCAACCGCCGCGCCCGCCGGCAGCGGCGGCAGATCGTGCAGACCGGCCGCCCGTGGCTGGCGGCGACCGCCCGCACGCGCACGACCACCACGTCCGGCCGCCGCCGTCGCATCGACCGCGGCCTCGGGTCGGAGCGCCCCGAGCCGACGCTCCGACCCGAGGCCGAGGCCGCGCCGGAGCCCGCGCCGGAACCCGACGTGATCGACCTGCCCCGCCTCGCGGGCACCGGGCGGACGGCCCGGGCCGCGCTGGCCTCGCTGGCGGTCCACGATCAACGACCGCCCCAGGGGAGGGCCCGCCGATGAAGGTTCGTGACACGTCCGGGGCCGGGGCGGGGGCCGGGAACGGCACCACCGCCATGGCCGCGGGCCCGGCGCCGGCGGGGACGCCCAGCCGGCCGCCCGCCGGGGGCGGTGGGCTCGGGGGCCTGGGCGGTCTGGCCGGGGCCGCCGGTGGCCTGCGGGTCGAGCCGCCCGACGCCAGCGGCCGCCGCCGGGTGCCCGAGCTGGTGCTCGGCATCTTCCTGGTGGCGGGCTGCGCGCTGGGGGCGGTGCTGATCGCGGCGGCGGGGCGGGAGCGCACGCCGGTGCTCACGCTGGCCGACGACATCGATCGGGGCCACGTGCTCACCGAGGACGACCTGAAGGTGGTGTACCTGGGCTCGGACAGCCCGGTCGCCTACGTGCGCGACGGCGACGAGGAGGAGCTCCTCGGCAAGGCGGCCCTGACCGACCTGGGGGCCGGCACGATCCTGACGACCCGGCAGTTCGCCGAGCCGCAGACGCTGAGCGGCGAGGGGGAGGGCGTCGTCGGCTTCGAGCTGGAGATCGGTCAGCTCCCCACCCGCAACCTGACCACCGGCGACCTGGTGAACGTGATCGTCGGCGAGGGCCTCACCGGCGAGTCCGCCGAGGTGGTGGCCGACGCGGCCGTGGTCGTCGAGGTGGAGAAGATCGAGGAGTCGGCCGGCCAGTCGGAGCGCTGGTGGGTCGCGGTCAAGGCCCGGGAGTCCGACGCGGACGCGTTGGGTCGGGCCTCTCTCGGCAACAACCCCGTCAAACTCGTTCTCGTCAGGCGGTGAGCCCATGGCACTGGTGTGTGTGACCTCGGTCCGAGCGGCGCCCGGCGCCAGCACCCTCGCGGTGCTGGCGGCGGCCTGCTGGCCTCGGCCCGTCGCGCTGATCGAGGCGGATCCCTCGGGCGGGGCCCTGGCGGTGCGGTACCGCCTGGGCCGGACGCCGGGCCTGGCGGGCCTGGCGGCGGCGGTGCGCCGGGACGCGCCGCCGGACGCCTTGTGGGCGCACAGCCAGATGCTGCCGGGCGACCTGCCGGTCGTCGTCGCCCCCGAGTCGGGGGAGGTGACGTCGCGCATCCTGCGCGACGCGGCCCCGGCGTTGGCCCAGTGGTGCCGGCAGCTCGACGGGATCGACGTGATCGTCGACTGCGGGCGCCTCGGCGTGCAGGACGTGAACTGGCCGCTGGTGCAGTTCTCGGACGAGACGCTGATCGTCACCCGGCCCCGGGCCGAGGAGCTGTACCCGGTGGCGCACCGGTTCCGGTCGCTGCACAACGAGGTGCGCTCGGCGGGCCTGGTGCTGGTGGGCGACCGGCCGCACAGCCCGACCGAGATCTCCACCCAGCTCGGCATCACCGTCCACGGCGTGATCGCCGACGACCCGCGGGCCGCCGGGGTGCTCACCTTCGGCGGCAGCAGCCGGGGCCTGCGCCGGTCGCCGCTGGTGCGGTCGGTGCGGACGTTCGTCGACGAGCTGATCGACCGCATGGGCCTGCCCCTGCCGGGCGAGCCGGGCGGCGAGTACGAGGCGCTCGGCAGCGGCCGGCGCCCGATGGGCGAGCTGCCCAGCGGTCGTCGCCGCCGGCGCCCGCCGGTGCAGCTGCCGGCCGAGACGCCGCCGCCCCCGGCGCCCACGCCGATGGGCACCCGGTCGGGGCCGACGCCGGCGATCGGCGCGCCGTCGAACCCGCCGCCCCAGGTGCCGCCCCCACCGCCGCAACGGCGGCGCCAGGGCCCGCCACCACCACCTCCGGGGTCGCCGGCCGGGATGCCCCCGAGCTACGCCAACCGGACCGATCGGAGCGATCGGAGCGATCGGACTGATCGGAGGGATCGGATGGACCGCATGGACCGGTCCGAGCCGGATCCGCGCCGACCGTTCCCGACGTCGACCGGGCCGATCCCGATCGTGCGCGACGGCCGCGGCCTCGACGACACCGACGGCTGGCTGCCGGTCACGCAGGCCCCGGCCCCCGGGGCGATCTGGCCCAGCACGCTGGTCACCGGCGGGCACCCGGTGGTCGACACCGGCCCGCACACCGTCACGCCGTTCCCGGCGCGGGCGGGCCACCCGAGCGGCCCGGTGCCCCAGGTGAGCCCGGTCCACCCGGCGGCCCCGGTCAGCCCGGTGCACTCCGGCCCGAACCGGGCGGTGCGCGCCGTCCCGGTGGGGCCCACGGGCCCGGTGTCGGGCGAGCTCCCACCGGTCGGCGGTCCGGGCGGCGCCCGGGTCCGCAGCCTGTGGCGGGGAGGCCAGCGGTGAGCCGGGCGCACGCGAGCACGGGCGTGCGCCGGTCGACCGGTCCCGTGGGCGGCGCCCGCCGCTCCCGCCGCACCCGCGGCGCAGCCCGGAGGGTCCTGCGGTGAGCGGGCTGCTCGGGCACGCGGTCGACGACCTGCTGGCCGACGAGCTGCACGACATCGCCGGGCAGCGGCTGACCCGCCGCATCACCGAGCTGCGCGGCGAGGACGGCGCCGGCCTGCCGTTCGAGGACGAGCGGGCGCTGGGCATGCAGGTGATCAACGAGGTGCTGGCCGAGTGGCGGTCGGCGGCCTACAACGACGGGCGCCTGCCCCTCCCGGCGTCGCTGGAGGAGGCGCTGGCCCGCGAGGTCCACAACCGGCTCTACGGGCTGGGCGCGCTGCAGCCGCTGATCGACGACCCCGAGGTGGTCGACATCCACGTGGGCGGCCACGCCAGCGTGTGGGTCCACAAGGCCGACGGCACGAAGGTGCGGGGCCCGAAGGCGGCGCCGGACGACGCCACGCTGATCGAGATGATCTCCCGGCAGGCCCGGCGGGTGGGGCGCAGCGAGCGCCGCTGGGACCGCGAGGAGGTCGCGCTCGACCTGCAGCTGCCCGACGGCTCCCGCCTCCACGCCCTGCGGGAGGTGACCGGCCGGCCGGTCATCGACATCCGCTGCCACAACTTCTCCGACCTGACGCGCCTCCACCAGATGGAGGAGCGCGACGTGATGGACCGGTCGATCGCCGAGTTCCTCCGCGTCGCGGTCCGGCTGGGGATGAACATCATCATCGGCGGCGGCAAGGGCCTGGGGAAGACGACGAACCTGCGGTGCCTCATCAACGAGATCCCGCCGGAGGAGCGGATCATCACGGTGGAGGACTCGCTGGAGCTGGGCATCGAGCGGTTCCCCGACCTGCACCCCGACGTCGAGTCGATCGAGGCCCGGCCGCCCAACAGCGAGGGTCACGGCGAGTTCACGCTGTCGGAGGCGGTGCGGCAGGCCCTCCGGATGCGCGGCCGCGTGATCGTGGGCGAGGCCCGCGGCGACGAGGTCATCCCGATGCTCAAGGCGATGAGCGCCGGCGAAGAGGGCTCGATGTGCACGATCCACGCCATGAGCTCGGCCAACGTGTTCGACCGCCTGGCGATGTACGCGGCGATGGCCGAGGGCGGCTTCCAGCCCGACGTCACCGCCATGCTGGTGGCGAACGCCGTGCACTTCGTGGTGTACCTGGGCTGGGACCACGGCCGCCCGTCGCGCCGCCGGGTGCAGAGCATCCGTGAGGTCGTGGGCTACGAGGGCAACCAGGTGATCTCGAACGAGATCTGGGCGCCCGACGCCATCGGCCGGGCGGTGCCCGCCGCCCGCCTGCGCCAGTCGACCGAGCGGCTCCTGGCCGACAACGGCTACGACCTGTCGCTGCGGGACAACCCCAACGGTTGGTGGCGCCGGTGATCTTCGCCGTCATGCTCCTGCTGGGCGCGGGGGTCGGCCTCGGCCTGCTGCTGATCATCGCCGGGCTCCGGGGCCGGGCGGTGCTGGGCGGCGGCGACCGCGACGAGGACGACATCGAGCGTCGCCGGGCCGGGGCGCCGTCCGCCCGCCGGAGCCGGCGGTGGCTGGCGGCCGGGGCCATCGGCGCGCTCGTCTGGTTGGCCACCGGGTGGTTCGCCGCCGGGCTGATCGGCCTGTGCGCCGCGCTGATGCTGCCCCGCATGTTCGGCGGCCAGGGCGCCCGCCGCGAGTGGATCGCCAAGACCCAGGCGATCGCCACGTGGACCGAGATGTTGCGCGACACGATGGCGGCCGCCGACGGCGTGGAGGAGGCGATCGCCGCGACGGTGCCGATCGCGCCGCAGCCGATCCGTCGCGAGGTGGGCCTGCTCGACGCCCGGCGCCGCAGCGAGCAGCCGCTGACCGAGGCGTTGGCGGCGTTCGGCCGGGAGATCGACCACCCGTCGGCCGACCTCGTGGTGGCGTCGCTGTCGATGGCGGCGAGCGGCGAGGGCAGCGACTTCGTCGGCGTGCTGTCCCGCCTGGCGACGATGACCCGCGACGAGTCCCGCATGTACAGCCGGATCGAGGCGAGCCGGGCGACCGTGCACACCTCGGGCCGGATCATCCTGATCGTGTTCGTGGTGACGATCGTGCTGATCGCGGTCATCAGCCGCGACTTCATGCAGCCGTACGGCACGGTCGCCGGGCAGCTGTGGCTGGTGCTGGTCGGGGCGCTGTTCGCGGCCGGGGTGGTCGTCATCGACCGCATGAGCCAGATCGAGCTGCCCGAGCGGTTCACGCCCCGCCGCGCCCGCCGGACCGGGGGGATCTACCGGTGAGCGGGCGATGAGCACGATCGCGATGCTGGGCGCCGGGATCGGCGCCGGCCTGTGGCTGATCATCCGGGCGATCAGCGCCCGCACCAGCCTGAGCGAGGTGGGCTCGACGCTGGCGTCCCCGGGGCGCCCGGCGCTGATGCCGGTGGCGTCGTCGCGCAGCGTCTTCGAGCAGAGGATCGTGGTCCGGCTGGTCGAGCTCCTGCGCTCGGTCGGGGTCGACCCGTCCCGCCGCGCCGCCGACCTCCGGGTGGCCCGCCGCTCGGTCGACCAGCACGTGCTGTCGAAGCTGACGATGGCGCTGGTGTTCGGGGCGGTGTTCGGCCTGCTGGTCGCCCTGGCGGGGGCGCCGGCCGGCTACGTCGTGCTGGTGGCGCTGCTGGCGGCGTTCGGCGGCTTCCTGATCCCCGAGTGGATCCTGAGCACCGAGGCGGCGAAGGCCCGGAAGGGGTTCCGGCACGCCTACGGCGCCTACCTCGACATCGTGAACGTGATGCTGGCGGCCGGCTCGGGCCCCGAGGCGGCGCTGTACACGGCGGCCGAGAGCGGCGGCGGCTGGGCGTTCGCCGAGATCCGGAACGCCCTGGCCGCGGCCCGGAGCACCCAGCGGTCGATCGCCGAGGCGTTCGCCGCGCTGGGCGAGGAGCTGGGCGTGGTGGAGCTGCAGGAGCTGGCGGCGTCGATCGCCCTCACCGGCAGCCAGGGGGCGCGCATCCGGTCGTCGCTGATCGCGAAGGCCGATTCGCTGCGGGCCCAGCAGATCGTGGAGACCGAGGGCGAGGCGGAGTCGGCCACCGAGCGGATGGCCCTGCCCGTGGCCCTGCTGTTGCTGTCCTTCATCGCCTTCCTCGGGTACCCGGCGGTGGTCAGCATCGGCAGCGTCGGTGGGTGAGCCCGGGTCGGGCGGGGCTGCCGTCCCGACCGCCATCGACGCAACGAAGTGCAGACGCGAGGAGGAGCGAGATGAGGACGAGAATGGTGGAGTGGCAGCGGCGGATCGGTGCGTGGGCGGTGAGCCGGGCCGGCGACGACCGGGGCGCGGTGTCGACCGAGACGGCGATCATCACCGCCCTGCTCGGCGTGGCCGCCGTCGGCCTGGCGACGTTCCTGGCCGGCAACATCCTCGACTGGCAGGGCACGATCCCGACCCCCTGAGCCGCCGCCCTGGTCACCGGGGCCCCCGGTGGGCGCGGACCGAGGGGCGCGTGGGCGTCGTCCGGCGCGGCCGTGACGACCGCGGCAGCGCGCTCATGACCGCGATGGTGTTCCCGGCCCTGCTGGCGCTGACGCTGCTGATCGTCCAGGCGGGCCTCTACTACCACTACAAGCAGCGGGCGGCGGCCGCGGCGGAGCAGGGCGCGGCGGCCGCGGCGGCGCTGGCCGGCACCGACGGCGCCCGGGAGGCGGCGGGCCGGGCGGCGGCCGGCAACTTCCTCGAGGCGTTGCCGCTGGGCGAGGGCGTGCCGACGCCGGCGGTGGAGGTCGACATCGGGCCCGACCAGGTGACGGTGACCGTGGAGGGCCAGTTCAACCCGGTGGTGCCGATCGGGACGTCGACGGTGACGGCGTCGGCGACGGCGCCGCTGGAGCGGTTCGTGCCGGAGACGGACCGGTGATCGCGGCTCCGCCGGTCCGCTCGGCCGGCGGCCGGAACGACCGGCCCGCCGACCGGGGCGCCGACCGGGGCGACCGCGGGTCGGTCGCCACCGAGATGGCGATCGTCGCACCCGTGCTGTTCATGCTGCTGATGCTGGTGATCTTCGCCGGCCGGGTGACCGACGCCCGGCACCAGGTGCTGGCGGCCGCCGGGGCGGCGGCGCGGGCGGCGTCGCTGGAGTCGAACCTGGGCGACGCGCAGGCGGCTGCCGAGGCCGCGGCCGAGCTGAACCTGAAGGACGGCGGCCTCACGTGCACCCCGGCCACCGCCGAGGTGACCCAGTTCGAGCCCGACCCGCCGGCCGGGCTGGTGCGCGTGGAGGTGTCGTGCACCGCCGACCTGTCCGGTGTGGCGCTGCCGGGGATCCTGCAGGAGCAGACGTTCACGGCGGAGGCCACCGAGGTGATCGACCGCTACCGGGGGTCGGGCGGATGACGCGCGTCCGGGCCTGGTGCGGGGCGGGGCTCCGGCGGCGACGGGAGGCGTGGCGCGCCCGGGCCGGGGACGACCGGGGCGTCGTCGCCACCTACGTGGCGCTGCTGGCCGGGCCCCTGCTGCTGGTGACCGGCCTGGTGGTCGACGGCGGCGGGGTCATCGCCACGTACATCGAGGCCAGCAACCTGGCGTCGGGCGCCGCCCGGGCGGGCGCGCAGGCCGTCGACCAGGACGCCCTCTACACGACGGGCGACGTGGTGCTGGTGGAGGACGAGGCCGAGGAGCGGGCCGCCGGCTACCTGGTGGCCGCCGGCGGGGTGGAGGAGTTCAGCGTCGACGTCGACGCCGCCGGCAACACGGTCACGGTGAGCGTGACGCTCCTCCACGACCCGAAGATGCTGCCCACCGGTACGCGGGCGATCACCGCCGAGGCGTCGGCGACGGCGCTCCGCGGCGTCGAGGTGGGGAGCTGAGGCGTGTCCGACCGAAGCCATGGCGCCGACCAGGTCGACGGCGGGACCGATGGGGTGCGCAGCGCCGGCACGGAGCGCGACGGTCACATGACGGTCCGCCCGATGCCGTTGATCTTCCTGCCTTTTCCGACCCACGATGGGGGCGACCCAGTGGAACTTCGAGAAGTGTTGCGAGCGTGACTGTGCGGGCAGGCAATCGGGGGCCGATGTACCCAGAGATGAACTTGGGCTCACGGGTCGCCACCCGCCTCGGGTCGATCTTCAGCCTTCTCACCATCATCGCCGTCGTCGTCGGCGTGCCGGCGGCGCTGGTCGTGTTCGTGGGCTGGCCGCTGCCGACGAAGGTGCCGACGATGGAGTCGCTCAGCGACGCCTTCGAGCGCGAGGGCGTGCCGCTCGAGGTGATCGTCAACGGCCTGGCCATCGTCGTGTGGGTGGCGTGGGCCCAGCTGACGTGGGCGCTCGCGGCCGAGACCCGCGCCCTTGCCCAGGGCCGCGTGGCGCGCCACGCCCGGGTGTGGCCCGGGGCGCAGATGATGGCCCGGAGCCTGGTCGCCTCGGCGGCCCTGGTGGTGTCGAGCCTGGGCGGGGTCCGCACCGTGCATGCGGCGCCGCTCGCCGCCCTGCAGGAGATCGAGGTCCCCGAGGAGGACGCGTCGCTGCGCTCCGCCGAGCCGGGGATCGTGGTGCCCGACGCACCGCCGGCGCCCACCGCGCCCACGGCGCCCGGGGAGCCCGACGTGTCCGGCCTGCCCGGTGTCACGCCGACCGACCCGGCGGCCGCGGCCACGGGCGTCACCACGCCGCCGTCCACGCCGACCGCGCCGGCCGCGCCCACGGCGCCGACGGGCCCGACGGTGTCGGCGCCGACCCGCCAGGAGACGATCTACGAGGTCCAGCGGGGCGACACGTTCTGGGGCCTGGCCGAGCAGCACCTCGGCAACGGCATGCGGTGGCGCGAGATCCGCGACCGCAACGTCGGCCGCGCCGTCGCGCCCGGCCGCACCCTGGGCCACGGCGAGGACCGCCTGGAGGTGGGCTGGCGCATCGTGCTGCCCGCCGCCGGGCCGTCGCTGCCGCTGAGCGCCACGATCGACGGGGCGCTCCCGTCCGAGCCGCTGACCGCGCCCGCGTCGGTGGCACCCCCGGGCACGGAGCTGTCGCAGCTGGTCGAGCTCGAGGAGCAGCTGGCGGCGGAGGCCGGCGTCGACGGCGTCCCGCCCGAGCAGCAGCTCGTCGACATCGCCGCCGCCACCGAGCTGGACGCCGCGGCGGCCCCGGCCGGCAACGGCAACGGCGCCGGCACCCGCGACGCGGCCGACCGGGCGGCCGAGGCCGAGCGCCGGGTCGCCGCCGAGCGCGCGGCGGAGGCGGCCCGGCTCGCCGAGGACGTGACGGTCGAGCAGGAGCTCGTGGCCGAGGCGCCGGCCACGGCCGAGGAGACCGGCACGCTGGTGACCGGTGCCCGGACCGCCGACCCGGCGCAGGCGTCGGCCGCGAGCTCGGCCGCGCCGCCGCAGACCCCGGCCCCGCCCGCGGGCGTGGGCACGCTCACCGTGCAGCCCGGCGACCACTTCTGGGGCATCGCCGAGCGCCAGCTCGAGGAGGCGTGGGGCCGGCCGGTCACCGCCGCCGAGATCGCGCCCTACTGGCGGACGCTGATCGACGCGAACCGGAGCCGGATCGTGTCGGGCGACCCCGACGTGATCTTCCCCGGGCAGGTGTTCTCGACCCCGGCCACGCCGTCGTCGCCCGGCGCGGGCGGCTCGACACCGGCGCCCCGGCCCACGCCGCCGGCGCCGGAGCCCGAGCCCGAACCCGAGCCCGACGACACCGCCGAGATGCCGGAGGCGCCCGCCGACGAGGCCGCGCCCGGCGACCAGGCGCCGGGCGACCGCGGCGACGAGGGCGGCGCCCCGGGTCAGGACGCCGGGGACGGCCGGGCCGACGACGACGAGGCGACCGCCGGTGAGGGCGGCGCCCCCGGCCAGGACGCGGGCGAGGCCCCGGCCGAGGGCGAGGGGGAGGCCCCCGCCGACGAGGGCGGGCGCGACCAGGCCGACGACGAGGGCGACGGCGGCGACGGAGAGGACGGAGAGGACGAGGAGGCCGCCGGCCCCCGCGAGGGGGCGCGCGCCGCCGGTGCGCTGCCCAAGGAAGCGGCGCCCGAGGACGCCGGCGACGAGCAGGCCCAGGGCGACCCGTCGGCCACGACGGAGCCGCAGGCGACCACCGAGCCGCCGACCACGGCCCCCGCCACCTCGCCGCCGCCGACCGAGGCGCCCGTCACCACGGCGCCCCCGCCCACCACGGCGGCGCCCCAGCCGACCAGCCCGCCGGCCACCCAGGCGCCGGCGCCCGATCCCGAGCCGGAGCCCACCCCGCAGCCCGACGCCGAGCAGGGCGCCGGGTCCGGCGACCGTGCCGGTGACGGCGACAGCGACGAGGCCGCGGGCGCCCCGGGCGGTGCGACCCCGACCACCGCCCCGGCGCCCACCGTCCTGCCCGGCGGCGGCACCACCGCCCCGGAGCCGGCCGACGAGGGCGGCACCGGGAGCGAGGCGCCGTCGGCGACCTTCCCCGACGACACCGCCGACGACGAGCTGGCCCAGGACTTCACCGAGGACGACGACGAGTCGGGCGGCGTCCCGCTGCTGGCCGTCGCCGGCTCGGCGGCCCTCGCCGGCCTGGTCCTGATGGGCCTGGCCCGCCGGCGCCGGGCCCGCAGCCGGTCGCTGCGGCCGGGCGGCCACGTCGAGCCCCGCCTCGAGGCCGACATCCTGGCCGAGCGCGACCTGGCGGTCGCCGCCGGCGACGTGCTCGACGTGGTGTGGGCGACGTCCCGGGCGCTGGGCGCGGTGCTGGCCGTCAAGGAGGACCTGCCGGCGGTCACCGCCGTGCTGGTGGGCGCCGACCGCAAGGTCACCGTCCACTTCGCCGAGCCGTTCGACCCGGCCCCGCCGTTCGAGGTCGGGCCGACCAGCGACCGCTGGACCCTGTACCTCGACGACCTCGACGAGGTCGACCTCGTGTCCGGGCCCGAGCCGGCGGTGGCGGTGCTCGACACCCTCACGGCGCTGGGCCGGACCGACAACGACGAGTGGCTGTTCGTCGACCTGGAGAGCCTCGGCGCGCTGGAACTGGCTGGCGACCCGGTGGTGGCGGCCGAGCTGGCGCAGTCGATCGTGACCGAGCTGACCCTGCAGCCGGCGTCCGACAACCTCGTCGATCTCACCGTGGTGGGCGTCGACGAGCTGGCCCCGTCGGTCGCCGAGCAGGGCGTGGCCAACACGCAGCTCGACCAGGACCTGGTCCGCCGCTTCGAGCAGAGCGCCGACGAGACGACCAGCTTCCTCGACATGCAGGGCCTGCGGTCGACCGCCGCGGCCCGCGCCAAGGGCCTGGCCCGCGACGGGCTGTTCGTCACCGTGGTCGCCTTCGGCGGCGCGGCCCCCGCCGACCCGGTGCTGCTGGAGCGCCTGGCGTCGGCGGCCACCCCCGGCGGCCGGGGCGTGGCCGTGGTGGCCGTCGGGGCGCTGGGGGCGGGCGCCACCCGGGTGATCGTCCACAGCGACGGCCGGGCGCACATCCCCCGCCTGGGCCTGACCGTGACCGCTGCCCGCCTGGAGCGCCAGGACCTCGACCGCATCTCCGAGCTGCTGGCCCGCGAGCCCGACACGGCGCCGCGGCCGCCCGAGGAGCCCGACGACGTCGACCCCGGCGCCGACCCGCTGTGGGCCGTGCCGCGGTCGCGCGAGGAGGAGGCGCGCACCGAGCCGGGGCCCGGCTACGACGCCGGGGCCGGGGCGCCGTACGCGCCCGACGAGGAGCTCGACGAGGCGGCGCTGCGCCGGGAGTTCGGCCCGCCCGAGGTGTCGCCCGACTACCTCGAGCCGAGCTGGCGCTACTGCGTGCGGATCTTCGCCGACCACATGGTGGAGACCCCCGAGGGCGAGGTGATCTCGTTCCGCTACGGCGACAACCCGGACGTCCCCAACAAGAACACGCACCGGGGGCCGGAGCTGCTGTCGTACCTGGCGCTGTCGGGCCGGGCGGCGAGCGCCACCGACGTGCGCGACCACCTC
Source organism: Acidimicrobiales bacterium (assembly GCA_036563745.1). GTDB lineage: Bacteria > Actinomycetota > Acidimicrobiia > Acidimicrobiales > VFJN01 > DASXTK01. The sequence goes on from DATCLV010000625.1 coordinate 12,694, forward strand.
TGGTGGGACCGGCCCGTGGCGCTCGGCACGGTGAACAAGCTGCTGTACGGCACCCGCAAGGTGCTGGGCGGCGCCGACCTGTTGTCGCTGGCCCAGGACGACCCGGTGGGCCGCTACCGGCTGTCGCCCGAGGTCGTGACCGACGTCGAGCTGCTGGCCCACGCCCTGCAGCACGCCCACTCGATCGCCCAGCTCTACCCGGACGTCGCCATCGACGTGCTGCGCAACCAGCTGGCCCGCATCGAGACCGTGGCGTTCCGCAGCGGGCACCTCGGCCAGGGCCTGGCCGAGTGGGCGGCCGCCTACCGGGTGGTCGATCGGGTGGAGCAGCCGGTGATCGACGCGGCCCTGCTCGTGGCGAAGCTGTCGACCGACCGGGGCCCCGACGGCTACGAGGAGGCCCTGTGGGCGGTCGACCAGGGCCTGTTCGCGTGCCCGGTGAACGAGGCGCTGGTGCGGGCGGCGATGGAGATCGAGGCCCGGCTGGGCAGCACCGAGGCCGTCAACGCCCGGTACCTCACGCTGGCGGCCCGGCTGGCCCGGGACGAGCTGGAGCCCGAGCCGGAGACCATCGACCTCCGGGCCCGCCTCGGCGGGGGGCGGGGCCGCGGTGGCGGCGGCCGCAACGGCATCCGCTGAGCGAGCCGCCGGGCCGCCGGAGGGGCCGTGGTCGAGGCGCCGTCGGGCACCGTCGGCGGCGCTCGCCGAGCGGCCGCGCCCCGGGCCGGCGGGAGGGCTGACGGTCGGTCGGCGGTGCCGGGTGGCATGATCGTCGCGGCATGGACGACCGCACGAGGAAGCTGGGCCTGCTGGCCATGGGCGTCGCCTTGTTCGCCGGGTTCGTCGCCCTGACCAAGTGGACCGGCGACGACCCCGGCTCGATCGAGTCGATGGACGACGCCGAGCAGAGCGACCTCATGGAGCTCTGCTCCGTGCTGGCGTCGGACTTCGTGCCCTACGAGACGCTGCTGCGGGTGGCGGCCGGCGAGCTGGGGCGAGGCGCGCTGGCCGATGTGGGGTTCAACGACTCGGCGGGCGTCCGGATGCTGGTGGAGAACCAGATCGACCTCCTCGCCGACCGGGTGCCCGACGAGTACGGGCCCGACGCCCGGCACGCGGCCGAGGGCCTGGAGCGGGCGATGGACGGCGAGCTGGAGCAGGGAGAGGTCGAGGGGTACGTGGCCAGCTTCGAGCGGCTCCAGCGGGAGGCGGCCGACGACTGCGCCGCCCTCGAGGAGGAGTACCCGCCCTTGGACGGCGACCTGTTCGAGGACGACGACTTCATGGACGACGGCAGGGAGGAGGGCCCCGCCGACGGCGGCCCGCCGGTCACGTTCGATCCGGGCCCCACGTCGCTGCCCGCCCCCTGAGCCCGCCGGCACCGCCCGGCCGTCGGCGCCTGCTCCGCCGCCCCGGGGCGCCCCTGGCCCCCGGGGACACCCCACCGTCCCGAAAGAAGTCGGCGATCCGCAGGAATCGGGGGTGGCTCGTGCACTTATCTGGGTGAGGGCCTCGGGGCCGGGGATCGCGACGCCAACTCTGCCGCCCTCCTCAGTGGAACTGGCTGAGGGGTCGTCGGTGCCGGGGCCCTTCCGAGGAGGGCACAGAGAACAGAGGGTCGATGGTCGCACGGGTGTTGCGCGAGCACTGGCGCACGTTGGCCATCGGTGTCGTTGTCGTGCTGTTCGCGTTCGCCGCCTTCCGGGGCGGTGACGGGGACGGCGGCGACGCGTCGTCCGGCGGCGGCACGGCGGCGACCACCCCACCGGCCGGGGGCTCGACCGACGAGCAGCCGCCCGAGGGTGCGGTCGACGACCCGTCCGCGACCCCGCTGACCACCCTCACGCCCCCCGACGTGGCCCACGAGCGCCCCGAGGTCGACCTGGCCACCCCGCCGCCCGCCACCGACCCGGTCGAGGTGGCCCGGTGGTGGGCGGCCGTCTACGCCGTCCACGTCGGCGCCGAGCCGCCGGCCGACCTGGCCGCCCGCCTGGCGCCCCTCACCACCGAGCGCTACCGGCAGACCTTGCACCAGCTGCCGCTGGCCGCCAGCTACGACGCGCCGCTGGCGCTGGCGGGCGCCACCGCCAACGAGGTGGCGAGCGGGCCGGGCACGCGGGTGGTGCGGGTGACGGTGGAGACGTCGCTGGCGCTCGTCGTCTACGACGTGCACCTCACCGAGGGCCCGCCCGGCACGTGGCTGGTGAACGAGGCGGTGCGCGTCTGATGGCGCGGCTGATGGCCCGGACGATGGGCGTCGGGGCGCGACCGGGTGTCGGGGCACGACCGGGCGCCGGCCGCTCCGGCACCGACGATGCCGACGGCGTCGAGGAGGCCGTCGAGCAGGAGCGGCGGGACCGGATGGTCCGGCGGCGCCGGCGTTCCCGCCGGCGGACGATCGCCGGGGTGGCGATGGGGCCGGTGCTGTTCTTCGCCCTCGTGCTGATCGTGTTCGCGGCCGGTGGGTCGGACCCCAACTTCGTGGAGCCGTCGGCCACGGCGCTGAGCGACATCCCCGCCGAGTACCTGACCCTGTACCAGGAGGCGGCGGCGGCCCAGCAGCTGGACTGGGCGATCCTGGCCGGCATCGGCAAGGTGGAGTGCGACCACGGACGGTCGCAGCTGGAGGGCTGCAACCCGCGGGGGACGGTCAACGTGGCGGGGGCCCGCGGGCCCATGCAGTTCCTGGGGTCGACGTGGCGGCTCGGCGCCGACCGGTTCGACCCGGACGTGGCGGGGCCGCCGGTGCCGGGCGGCCAGGAGCGCCAGGGCTACGCCACCGACGGCAACGGCGACGGGGTCGCCGACCCGTGGGACCCGGCGGACGCCATCCACGCCGCCGCCCGGCTGCTGCGCGCCAACGGCGCCCCCGCCGACTACAACGCGGCGATCTGGGCCTACAACCACTCCGACGCCTACCGCGCCCAGGTGCTCACCTGGGCCCAGTCGTACCGGCTCAGCGCCACCCAGCCGGGGGCGCCGTCCGGGGTGCCGCCGGGCCCGATCACGCTGACGACGGTGCGGGGCATCACGGTCCACTCGGCCATCGGCCCCCAGCTGGAGGCGATGCTGGCCGCCGCGCAGGCCGACGGGCTGACCCTCACCGGCGGCGGCTACCGCAGCAGCGACCAGCAGATCGCCCTGCGGCGGGCCCACTGCGGGACCAGCAACTACGCGATCTACGAGATGCCGGCCGGTCAGTGCTCCCCGCCGACCGCCCGGCCCGGCACGTCGCTGCACGAGCAGGGCCTGGCGATCGACTTCAACAACTGCTCCACCCGCTCCACGCGGTGCTTCCAGTGGCTGGCCGCCAACGCCGGCCGCTACGGGTTCCGGAACCTCCCCAGCGAACCCTGGCACTGGTCGATCGACGGCCGCTGACCCGGCTTCCCGGTGCCCGGGAGGGTGCGCCGGGCACCGGCCGGGTGGGTGGGGGTCAGAGGGATGCCAGGCGGAGGGCGAAGGCGGCGGTGGCGATCGCCAGGAACGCCGCCGGGTAGGGGAGGTGGCCGTACCAGCCGCTCCGGAGCACGGTGGCCACGGCGCCGAGGAAGAACAGGACGAGCCCGGCGCCCGCCGCCACGCCGACGGCGGGCAGCGCCAGGCCGACCAGGAGCCCGGCGGCGCCGGCGGCCTTGAGCCCGCCCAGCAGCGGCAGGCGGGAGCGCGGGATGTCGAGCCGCGCCATGTTGTCGAGCAGCCAGGCGGGGCGGACGGCGTCCATCGTGGCGGCGTAGCCGTTGGCCACCACCGCGACGATCGTGGCGGTGACGTACGCCGCGGTCACGCGGCCGCCCCGTCGCCGTCCCCGCCGTCGAACAGCCCGTAGGCGCCGACGATGTCGAGCGGCTGCGGCACCGGCGGGTCGCCCACCACCCGCTCGGCCAGCCGCTGCTGGAACGCCCGGGCCGCCGGGATGCCGGGCATCGGGTTCTCCACCCCGTCGGCCAGCTCGAGCAGGCCGACGAACGTCACGCCGTCGGGCAGCCGGCCCAGCGCCCAGCGCATCCCCTCGGGCCGGGCGTCGGCGAGGGCGGCCGCCACCTCGGCGGCCTCGGCCTCCAGGTCGGCCACGTGCTCCTTCGCCACCTCGTACTGCACCACCAGGACGGTCATGGGTTCCTCTCCTCGTTCAGGGGGTCGCGGCAAGATCGGTCACCTCGGACCGATCCCGTTCGTCAACCCCCTGACGG
>DATCLV010000627.1:0-2088 GCA_036563745.1 Acidimicrobiales bacterium
GTCGAGTACGCGTCGAGCTTCATCGCCTACCTGCAGGCCGTGGCCCGGCGGGGCGTCCGCGTCGAGGTCGTGCCCAGCGGCCCGGACGGCGAGATCGACGTCGCCGAGCTGGCCCGGCGCCTCGACCCCGCGGCCCAGGCCCGCGACGGCCGCGTCGGCCTGGTCGGCGCCACCCACATCCCGACCAACGGCGGCCTGGTCAACCCGGTGGAGGAGGTGGGGCGGCTCACGACGGAGGCCGGCGTGCCGTTCCTGCTCGACGCCTGCCAGTCGGTGGGGCAGCTGCCGGTCGACGTCGAGGCCATCGGCTGCGACATGCTCGCCGCCACCGGTCGGAAGTTCCTGCGGGCGCCCCGGGGCACGGGGTTCCTGTACGTGCGGCGGTCGTGGATCGAGCGGCTGGAGCCGGCGTTCCTCGACCTCCACGGCGCCACCTGGACCGGCCCCGACCGCTACGAGATCCGCGCCGACGCCCGCCGCTTCGAGACGTGGGAGCAGAGCCTCGCCGGGGTCGTGGGGCTGGGCGCGGCGGCGGCCTACGCGGTCGGCTGGGGCCTCGACGCCATCGCCGCCCGCCTGGGCGAGCTGGCCTCGGGGTTGCGTGGGCGGCTGGCCGAGGCGCCGGGCGTGACGGTGCACGACCTGGGCCGTCGCCGGTCGGCGCTGGTCACCTTCACCAAGGAGGGCCACGACGCCGACGACGTCCGCCTGAAGCTCCGGGAGCAGGGGATCAACGTCTCGGTGTCGTCGCCGTCGTCCACGCTGCTCGACAGCGAGGCCCGGCACCTGCCGCCGCTGGTCCGGGCGTCGGTGCACTACTACAACACCGAGGAGGAGCTGGACCGGCTCACCGCGGCCATCGCCGCGCTGTGACCGGTCGGTAGCCTGCGGTGCCTATGACCGAACTGTTCACGGGGACCGGGGAAGGCCCCGTGCACGAGGCCGCCACCGTCGTGCTGCTGCGCGACGTGGGCGGCGGCGTCGAGTGCCTGATGCTGCGCAAGACGCAGGGCCAGGCGTTCGGCGGGCTCTGGGTGTTCCCCGGCGGCCGGATCGAGACCGGCGACGGTACCGGCCTCGACGGCGCGCGCCGGGCCGCCGTGCGCGAGGCGGAGGAGGAGACGGGGCTGGTCCTCGACGCCGACTCCCTGGTCCCGCTGTCGCACTGGGAGCCGCCGCCCGAGGCACCTCGGCGCTACAACACCTGGTTCTTCGTGGCCGGCCTGCCCGACGGCGCCAGCGAGGTGATCGTCGACGGCGGCGAGATCGGCGACCACGTGTGGACCCGCCCGGAGGCCGCCCTCCAGGCCCACGACCACGGCGACATCGAGCTGCTCCCGCCCACCTGGGTGACGCTGCGGACGCTGTGCGGCCACCCCGACGTCGCCGCTGCGCTCGACGCCGTGGCGGCCCGGGAGGCCGACCGCTTCGCCACCCGCATGGCCCGCGACGAGGACGGGCGCATGGTCTCGCTGTGGGAGGGCGACGCCGCCTACCCGGCCGACCCGGCCGCGTCGCCCGGGCCGCTCGACGCCCCCGGCGCCCGCCACCGCCTGTACATGGACCCCGCCGGCTGGCGCTACGAACGATCGGCGGCCGGCTGATGGCCCCCGACCTGCGCTGCAGCCGGGTGGCGCGCGCCCTCGGCTACCGGCCGGCGGGCACGGCCGGGAGCGCCGCCGCGTTCGTGCTGGTGGAGGCGCCGCTGCCGTGGCCGTCCGACGTGGGGACGCACCCGCTGCTGGCCCCGCTGGCCCCCGTCGTGGGCGGCGCCGGCGGGCGGCTCCAGGCGGTCGTCCCGCGGGCCGACGCCGAGCCGGGGGCCACGACCGTCGTGGTGCTGCGGCGGGCGGCGGTGGGGTTCGACCGGATCGAGCGGGTGGTGCCGACCGCCGACCTGGCCGGCGAGCTGGCGGCGCTGCTGGCCGCCGGCCTGGCCGCCGATGTCGCCGACGCCGCCGACGTTGCCGAGGCCGGGAAGCCCGACCCCGGGGCGTCGTCACCCGGGGCGTCCTCGACGACGGCGCCGGTGCGGGACGTGCTCGTGTGCACGCACGGCACCCGGGACGTGTGCTGCGGGGCCGACGG
>DATCLV010000630.1:0-2664 GCA_036563745.1 Acidimicrobiales bacterium
CCTCGGCCCCAACGGCGCCGGCAAGACCACCGCCGTGCGCATCCTGGCCACGCTCCTGCGCCCCGACGGCGGCACCGCCCGGGTCGCCGGCCACGACGTCGTCACCGAGGCGCACGAGGTTCGGCGCCGCATCGGGCTCAGCGGCCAGACCCCCGCCGTCGACGAGATCATCAGCGGCCGCCAGAACCTCGTCCTGTTCGGCCGCCTCAACCGGCTGACCAAGGCCGCGGCCCGGCGGCGGGCCGACGAGCTGCTCGCCCGGATGGGCCTCGAGGACGCCGCCCGGCGCCCGGTCAAGACCTACTCGGGCGGCATGCGGCGGCGCCTCGACCTCGCCGCCACCCTCATCCTCGCCCCGGACGTGCTGTTCCTCGACGAGCCCACCACCGGGCTCGATCCCCGGAGCCGCAACGAGGTGTGGGTGGCGGTGCGCGAGCTGGTCGCCGGCGGCACCACCGTGCTGCTCACCACCCAGTACCTCGACGAGGCCGACCAGCTCGCCGACCGCATCGTCGTCATCGACAGCGGGCGGGCCATCGCCGACGGGAACCCCGAGGAGCTCAAGGCCCAGGTGGGCGGCGACCGGCTCGACGTGGTCGTCGCCGGGGAGGCCGACCTCGGGCGGGCGGCCGCGGTCGTCGCCGAGGTCGCCGGGGCCAAGCCCGAGGTGGAACCCGACGTCGGCCGGCTCTCGGTCCCGGTCGCCGAGCGGGTGGCGGCGCTCACCGAGGTGCTCGGGCGGCTGGGCGAGGCCGGCGTCGAGGTCGCCGACATCGGCCTCCGCCGGCCCACGCTCGACGACGTCTTCCTCCGCCTCACCGGGCACAAGGCCCAAGCGGGGGACGGCGACGACGGTGGCGCCGGTGGGGACGGTGGCGCCGGTGGGGACGGCGCCGGCGCCGACCGGGCCGAGGGCGTGGAGGTGGCGGCGTGAGCGCGGCCGTGACCGTCCCCGCCCCGGCCCCCACCGACCTGGTCGCCGGGCGCAGCCGCCTGCGCTGGGCGCTCCGGGACAGCTGGCTGGTCGCCCAGCGCGACATGACCCAGTGGCTCCACGAGCCCCAGATGATCGTCTGGGGCCTCGCCTTCCCGGTGATGTTCGTCCTGCTGTTCGCCTACGTGTTCGGCAGCGCGATCACCGTGCCCGGCGGCGGCAGCTACCGGGAGTTCCTGATGCCCGGCATGTTCGCCCAGACGATGGCGTTCGGCATCGGGGAGACCCTCGCCGCCGTCCAGGCCGACACCGAGAAGGGCGTCACCGACCGGTTCCGGTCGATGCCGATGGCGCCGTCGGCCGTGGTGGTCGGACGCTGCATCGCCGGGATGGTGTACTCGTCGGCCAGCCTGCTGCTGATGATCCTGTGCGGCCTGGCCGTCGGCTGGCGCTGGCACGGGTCGTTCGCCGAGGCGCTGGCGGCGGTCGGGCTGCTCCTGCTGCTGCGGCAGGCGTTCCTGTGGATCGGGATCTTCCTGGGCCTCAAGGCCAAGTCGGCCGAGGCCGCCAACTCGATCTTCGGGCTGCTCTACCCGGTGACCATGCTGTCGAGCGCCTTCGTGGCGCCCGAGCAGATGCCCGACTGGCTGGGCACGGTCGCCGAGTGGAACCCGCTGTCGTCGACCGTCACCGCCACCCGGGAGCTGTTCGGGAACCCGGGCGTCGGGGGCGGCACGTGGATCGAGGAGCACGCGGTCGCGATGGCCGTCGCCTGGCCGGTCCTCATCACGATCCTCACCCTCCCCCTGGCCGTCCGGGCCTTCCAGCGCCTGAGCCGCTGACCCTGGCGAGATCGGGTGACCTCACGGGCGCTCCACTCCGGATGCACCCGAGCTCGCCGGCGGTGGTGCCCGCCGGCGGTGTCACCGGTGGCGCTCCAGAAAGCCGAGGATCGCCCGGTTGAACACCTCGTTGCGGTCGCCGGCCACCATGTGGCCGGCGCCGGCGACGTCGGCGAACTCGGCGTGGGGCACCGTCTCGAGGAAGGCCCGGGCGCCCTCCTCGCTGAGCAGGTCGCTCTGCCGGCCCCGGACCAGGAGCGTCGGGAGGCGCAGGCGGGCGGCGGCGTTGCCGAGGCGGTCGGGGTCGATCACCGACGACCGGGTCTCGTCGGCCGACGCCGAGGGCGGCGGGCCCTGGACGAACGCCGGGTCCCAGTGCCACACCCACCGGCCGTCGGGGCGCCGGCGCAGGTTCTTGGCGAGGCCGTCGAGGTTCTTGGGGCGGGGGCGGTGGGGGTTGTAGGCGGCGATGGCGTCGGCCGCCTCCTCCAGCGACGCGAACCCGTCGAGGTTGCCGGTCATGAAGGCGCCGATGCGGTCGCGGCCCTGGTCCTCGATCTTGTGGGCGACGTCGACGAGCACCAGCGCCCGGGCCACCCGCTCCGGCGTCGGCGACTCGGCGACCGCGACCATGCTCGACAGCCCGCCCAGCGACGCGCCGACGAGGACCGGCGGGCGCGGGAGCGCCGCGGTCACGGCGACGACGTCGCCGGAGAAGGCGTCGAGCGAGTAGTCGCCGACCGGCGACCAGTCGCTGTCGCCGTGGCCCCGGAGGTCGAGCGACCAGGCCCGCCAGCCGGCGTCGACCAGCACCTGCCAGGTGCCGTGCCAGGAGTGCCGGGTCTGCCCGCCGCCGTGGAGGAGGACGACGGTGGGGCCGTCCTCGGG
>DATCLV010000631.1:0-2805 GCA_036563745.1 Acidimicrobiales bacterium
GGAACGGGTTGGCCGGCCCCAGCAGCAGCCCGAAGAAGAACACGCAGACCGCGAACATCGTGAGCTGGGCCCAGGCGACCAGCGGGTCGTCGGCCCGGGCGCGGAACCGCCACGCCACCAGCGCCGTGAACCCGGCCAGCACCAGCACCCACAGGAGGATCGAGCCCTCCAGCGACGACCACATGGCGGCCACGTTGAACAGGGCCGGGGTGTCGTGCGACCCCACCTGCGACACGTACTCGACGGTGAAGTCGCGGGTGATCAGCGCCCGCTCCATGGCGAACACCGCCAGCACCGCGCCGCCCAGGATCATCCAGGCGTAGATGCGGGCGAACGGCAGCAGGTCCCGGTGCCCACGCAGGCCGTAGGCCAGGGTGCCCACCCCGAACAGCGACGCCGCCAGCCCGAGGACGACCCCCGCGGTGCCCAGCGTCGAGTTCACCCGGCCGCGTCCCCGTCGTCGGTGTCGGCGTCGTCGGTGTCGGCCGGGTCGCCCGACCCGGCGTCCGTGTCGGCCGAGTCCTCACGGGCCTCGGCCATGCGCTCCTCGTAGTCCTCCTGGGACTCGTAGGTCTCGTCGTGCTTCACCAGGATGTGGTCGCTGGCGAAGAACTCGCCCGACTCGTCCCAACGGCCCTCGAGGACCACCGGGATGCCGACCGCGAACATGTCGGGCGGCGAGCCCGTGTGGTGCACGTCGACGGTCACGTCGTTGTGGACCACCTGGAACTCGATGCCGCCGTCCACCTCGACCGGGTCGTCGACCACCGCGCCCTGCAGGCGGAACCGGCGCGTGCCCAGCTCCTCGCGCTGGGCGACCGCCTCGTCGGCCGGGCGGAAGTAGAGGGCGGCGTCGGACAGGCCCTTGTAGACGAGCACGCCGACCACGGCCAGGATCGCGACGATCACGCCGCGGACCAGCCAGCGACGCCCCGAGCCGCCGACGCGCCGGCCCGACCGGGTGCCGCCCGCGCCCCGGTCGTCGTCCGGGCGCGGCGAGAGGTCGACGTCGGCGGCGGTGCCCGCCTCGGTCGTGCCGGCGGTCTCGGTCACGTCCACCGCCGGTCCTCCGCCGGCACCCGGCGGGACAGCGCCCGGCCGCGGCGCAGGGTCACCAGGGCGTAGCCGCCGATCAGGAGGACCGTCGCCCCCCAGCCGGCGGCCAGGTAGCCGCCGTCGGACAGCGCGAGCAGCGTGGCGGTGGTCATGCGGGCTGGGCCTCCGGCTCGGTGGGGGTGGCGGGGGTCGGGCTCGCCGTGCCGGTGCCGCCGTCGCCCTCGGCGCGGCGGTCGGCCACGGCGGCCGCCAGGTCGTGCCGCTCCACCTGCTGCTCCAGCCAGGCGACGCGGAAGCGGTGCAGCAGCAGCCACCCGAAGGTCAGGCCCCCGGCCAGCAGGCCGACCATCAGCGCGACCAGCATGTCGCCCTCGATCGTCGGGTCGAGGCGGGTGACGGTGGCGGGCTGGTGCAGCGAGCGCCACCAGTCGACCGAGTAGTGGACGATGATCACGTTGGGGAACAGCAGCAGGCCCAGCACCGACGCCCGCACCGAGCCCCCGGCGGGCGACGGGTCGACCTTGCGCACCGCCAGGTAGCCGATCAGCAGCACCTCGAGCAGCGCCGTCGAGGTCAGGCGGGCGTCCCACGTCCACCAGGTGTTCCAGGTGGGCTTGCCCCAGATCGAGCCGGTGAGCAGCGTCAGCGCCCCGAACACCACGCCGAGCTCGGCCGACGCGACCGCCAGCGAGTCCCAGCCCGGGGTGCGGCCCCGCAGCCACATCACCGAGGCGAACGTGGTCAGGCCGGCGCCGGTGTACATCAGCACGGCCACCGGCACGTGCACGTAGAGGAGGCGGACGAGGTCGCCCATCTCGACGTCGGGCGGGCTCCAGACCAGGCCGTAGAGCGCCCACAGGACGGTGGCCGCCAGGGCGGCCAGGCCGAGCGCCCGGGTGGCACGGGAGCCGGTGTGGAGCGGAGCGGCCTCGGGGGTGGGGGTGGCCCCGGTCGCATCTGGCACGTGTTCAGCCCTCCAGGAGTGTGCCGTAGGCCAGGTAGCCCGCAGCGATGTAGACGACGGCGAAGATGACCACCAACCCGCACCAGGACCACCCGTCGACGCCGTCGGCGCCGAGCGCGGCCTCGAACGCCCGGGTGGCGCCGATGAGCACGGGCGCCAGCACCGGGAGCAGGAGCAGGGGGAGGAGCGTGTCGCGCACCCGCAGGCCCGCGACCAGCGCCGAGTAGAGCACCCCCGTGGCGGCCACCGCCAACGTGGCGGCCACGCAGGTGGCGGCCAGCAGCGGGAACCCGTCGAGCGGGGCGTCGTAGAGCACCGTGACCGCGCCGATCAGCACCAGCTCCAGCACCAGGAGCTGGGCGGTGACGGCCAGCGCCTTGCCGAGGAACAGCGCGGCGGGCGGGAGACCCGACAGGCGGAGCGCGTCGCGGATCCCGTCGGCGTCGTCGAGCGAGCCGCTCCGACCGACGGCCAGGACCCCGCTGAACAGGACCACCACCCAGTAGAGACCGGGGGTGGCGGTGCGCAGGACGCCGCTGTCGGGGTCGAGCGCGAAGGCGAAGAGGACGAGCACCAGCAGGGCGAACGGCGCCACCTGGTTGGTGGCGACCCGGCTGCGGAGCTCGATGCGGAGGTCGCGCTCGGCGACGAGCGCCACGTCACGCCACATCGACGACCACCTTGTCGCCCAGGGTGTCGGCCGGGGGTGCCGGGGCGGCCCCCGGAGCGGGGCGCCCGCTCCCCTCCCCCGCGACGGGTTCGTCGTGCTCGTCGTGGCTCATGCC
>DATCLV010000633.1:0-15500 GCA_036563745.1 Acidimicrobiales bacterium
CGACCCGGCGTCGCAGGGCGGGCCCGCCGGCACGGTGGCGGCGGGCGCGGTCGACGCGGTGGTCGCCGGGGCGGTGGGGTCGGTGGGGGTGGCCGCCACCTGGTCCGGGGTGTCGTCGCCGCCCGACGCGAAGGCGAACGCCGTCACGGTCGCCGCCACCACGGCGGCCGCCGCCGCGACCAGCGCCAGACGCCGGCGGGAGGGGTCGGCGGCCGGGCGCCGATCGGGCGGCGGGGTGGGCCGGTGGGCCGGGGCCGCCGGGGCGGCCGGGATCGCCGGCGCGGCCGCGGTCGTCGGCGCGGCCGCGGTCGTCGGCGTGGTCGGGGGCCTCGGCACGGACGCCGTCGCCCAGCCCTCGGGGCCGGTCGCGGTCCCACCGGCCCCGTCACCCCCGCCGCCGCCGGGCTGCGGGTCGGCGGCGACCGGGGCGGGGCCCGAGGGGGCGCCGGCCGCCACGGCCGGGCCCCGCGCCGCGGCCTCCCGGGCCGCGACCACGGCGGCGCCCAGCGCCACCGCGTTCTTGGGGTGCGCGTCGGCCGCCACCGGGCGGCCCAGCGCGCTCGTCACCATCTGCGCCACCAGCGGGATCTGCGACGACCCGCCCACCAGCAGCACCGCGTCGATCCGGTCGGTCGGCACCCCCGACCGCTCGATCGCCCGGCGCAGCGCCTCGATCGTCTCGGCGATCGCCGGCCGCAGCATCGGCTCCAGCTCGGCGCGGGTCAGCCGGATGTCGGTGTGCACGTTGGGGAGCGCCACCGCGATCGTCGTCTCCGAGTCGGCCGACAGGGCCTCCTTGGCTTGCACGCACTCGTGGCGCAGGCGGGCCATCGCCACCCGGACCGACGGGTCGCGGCCGTCGAGCTCCTCGACCTTCCCGCCGAGCTGCTCGCGGACGTAGGCCAGCACCGCCTCGTCGAAGTCGATGCCGCCCAGGCGCTCGATGCCCTCCGGCTCGCCGAGCGTGGCGAAGCCCGTCTCGGTCTTGCGCAGCACGGCGGCGTCGAACGTGCCGCCGCCCAGGTCGTAGACGGCGACCACCGACCCCGCCTCGATGTGCTCCTTCGAGGCGTAGTGGACCGCGGCGGCCTCGGGCTCGGTCACCAGCGTGACGTCCCGCAGGCCGGCCAGGTCGAGGCCGTGGGACAGGAGGTCGATCTTGAACGGGCCCCAGTTGGCCGGGTGGCTCACCGCCACGTGGGCCGGGTCGCGGCCCTCGCGGGTGGCGACCGCCGTCACCACGTCCTGCAGCAGCGCGGCCATGAGCCGCTCGGCCGAGTACGGGGTCTGGCCCAACATGATCGGGGCGCTGTCGCCGACCCGGCGCTTGAACTCGCGGGCGAGGCGGGTGGGCTCGACCATCCCCCGGCGCTCGGCGGCCTCGCCGGTGAGGACGGCCTGGTCGTCGCGGAGGAACACCAGCGACGGGACCGTGGCGCCGCGGCTGCCGAGCAGGAAGGCGTGGGCCGCCCCGTCCCGGTACACGGCGGCCGCGGTGTACGTGGTGCCGAGGTCGATGCCGATGGAGTAGGTCGTCGTGGTCATACACCGGAGGAGGCGCGACGGCCGCGTGCCGCCCGCCCGTGCCGGCCGCGACCCGGGCCGGCGACCGGGTGTGCCACGGTGTGCCGCCGTGTGCCGCTCCGCCGGGGGGCGCTTGTAGGGTCAAGCGGTGGCGTCCGGCGGGGGACCACCGAACCGCGGGGTCGGCCGCACGCGGGAGCTCGCGGCGGCCGCGTTCGCGCGCGACACCGCCCGGGCCGGCGTCGGTTCGGTGCTGTCGGTCGCCGGCCCCGCCGGCAGCGGGAAGACCTGGGTGTGCGAGGCGGTCGCCGAGGCCGCGGCCGGCGAGGGGTTCCGGGTCGGGTGGGGAACCGGCTGGCCCGGCGACGGCGTCCCGCCGCTGTGGCCCTGGCAGCAGGCGCTGGGCCCGCTGGTCGACCGGTCGACCGTCACGTCGCTGCTGGGACCGTCGACGCCCGCGCCCGACGACCCGGCGTGGTTCGAGCGCTGCGTCGCCGTCGTCGACCGGCTGCGGGCGCTCGCCGCCGAGCAGCCCACCCTGTTGGTGCTCGACGACCTCCACCACGCCGACGCCCCCACCCGCAGCCTCGCCCGCCACGTTCGGGGCCTGGCGCTGGTGCTGGTCGTGACCCACGAGGCGGTGACCGGGCCCGCGGTTCCCGGTGCCGGCGACGACGGCGACGGCGGGGACGACGACCTCCGGGCGCTCGTCCGGGAGGCCACCGCGCTCGCCCTCCACGGCCTCGACCGCGACGACGTCGCCGCCCTCCTCGCCCTCCGGGGCATCGAGGGGCTGGCCGACACCGACCTCGACTTCGTCACCGCCGCCGCCCGCGGCCTCCCCGGCACCCTTCACCACCTCGCCAACACCGCCGACGTCGACGGGCTCGTCGCCGCGCTCGTCGACCTGCGGGTGGCCGAGCTGCCGCCCGACGTCCGCCGGGCCGCCGCCCACGCCGCCGTCGTCGCCACCGACGGGACCGCGCCCCGCCTCGCCGAGGTCGCCGCCGTCGCCCCCGACGTGCGGCTGGCGCCCACCGCGGTCGCCGCCGAGCTGGAGCGCCGGGCCCTCGCCCGGCCCGACGGCGCCGACGGGTTCGCCTTCGCCCACGACCAGGTGCGGGCGGCGCTGATCGGGACGCTCGACCCCGCCGAGGTGCTCGACATCCACGCCCGGATCGCCGGCCTCCTCGCCACGCCCCCGGCCACCCTCGACCGCCGGCGCCGCCGGGCCGAGCACGCCCTCGCCGCCGCACCCCGGTCGCCGGCCGATGCCGGGCTCGCGGTGCAGGCCGTCCACGACGTCGCCGCCGACCTCCTCGCCGCCCACGACTACGAGCGGGCCGCCGACCTCCTGGCCGCCGCCGAGGACGCGGGCCGGTCCGTCGGCGCGCCCCCGCTGCCGGCGGCGCTGCTCGTCACCCGCGGGCTCGCCCTCCTGCGGGCCGGCCGGCTCGGCGCCGTCCGCGAGCAGTTCCGGCGGGCCGCCACCGCCGCCGACGACGAGGGCGACGTCGAGAGCCTCGCCCGGGCGGCGCTGGGGCAGGGCGGGGTGTGGCTGCTCGAGGAGCGGTCACCCCTGGAGCGGGAGCGGTTCCTCGACCTCCAGCGGCGGGCGCGGGCGGCCCTGCCGCCCGACGACGCCCCCGGCAGCGAGGTCACCCGCCTGCGCCTGCGGCTCGGCATCCGGCTCGCCGCCGAGGAGGCCTACGCCACCGGTGACCTCGGCCCGATCGAGGCGCAGGTCGAGGCCGCCCGGGCCGCCGGCGACCCGGCGCTGCTCGCCGAGGCGCTGTCGCTGTACCACCACACCCTCCTCGGGCCCTCCCACCGCGACCGGCGGGCCGAGGTGTGCGACGAGATGGTGGCGGTCACCGGCCGCGCCGGCGACGACTGGTGGGGGCTCATGGCCCTGCTGTGGCTGACCGCCGACCAGTTCCTCGCCGGCAACCCCCGGGGCGAGCAGACCCTCCGCGAGCTCCAGGAGCGGGCCACCGCGCTGTCCGGGCGCCACGCGGCCTACATCGCCCAGGTCATGGAGGCGATGCTCCTGCAGCGGGCCGGTCGGCTCGCCGAGGCCGAGGCCGCCGCGGAGGCGGCGTTCGCGGTCGGCACCGAGGTCGGCGACGCCGACGCCGTCGGCTACTACGGCGGCCAGCTCGTCACGCTCCGCTGGATCCAGGGGCGGGCCGCCGAGGTGCTGGAGCTGGCGGCCGAGACCGCCGCCTCGCCCACGATCACCCCCGGCAACCAGGCCTTCACCGCCACGCTGGCCAGCCTGGCGGCGGCCGCCGGCGACCTCGACCGGGCCCGGGCGGCGCTCGCCCGGCTGCGGGGCCGCCTCCACGAGATCCCCGAGTCGAGCGCCTGGCTCGTCACCCTGTTCTCGGTGGTGGAGGCGGCGCACCTGCTGGGCGACGCGGGCGCCGCCGTCGAGGCCGCCGAGCTGATGGCGCCCTACGCCGACCTGCCGGTGGTGGGCTCGCTGGGGGTGTCGTGCCTGGGGTCGGTGCGCCGGTCGCTCGGCCTGGCCGCGGTCACCGCCGGCCGGGAGGGCGAGGGCGTGCGGCTGCTCACCGAGGCCATCGCCCACGACGAGCGGCTCGGCAACCGCCCGCTGGCCGCGCTGACCAGCGCCGACCTGGCCGCCGCCCACGCCGGGCTCGGCAACGTCGCGGTCGCCACGAGCTGGTACGACCGGGCGATCCGGGAGGGCGAGGCGATGGGCCTGACCCGCCGGGTCGACGAGTGGCGCGCCGCCCGGGCCGCCCTGGTCGGCAGCGAGGCGACCGGGGCGACCCCGGCGACGCCGGGGACCGCGGTGACCCTGGCGGTCACGGCGCTCCCGCCCACCACGTCGGCCACGACCGAGCCGCCGGGCCCGACGGTCCCGCCGGGCGAACCGGGCCCGCCGGGCGAACCGGTCCCGGCGACCGTGACGGCCCCGGACCCGGCGAGCGCCGACGGCACCATCGAGCACCTCGGCCGGACCTGGCGGCTGTGCGCCGCCGGCCGCGAGGTCGTCGTCCCCGACCTGCAGGGCCTGCACCACCTCGCCGAGCTGCTCACCCACCCGGGCGTCGAGATCCCCGCCGTCGACCTCGCCGGCGGCGACCCGGGCGAGGTCGCGCAGCCCGTCCTCGACGACGAGGCGCTCGCCGCCTACCGGGCCCGGGTCACCGAGCTGGAGGACGAGCTGGCCGAGGCCGAGGCGCACGCCGACCCCGAGCGGGCCGCCCGCGCCCGCGTCGAGCTCGACGCCGTCGTCGAGGAGCTGACCCGCTCGACGGGCCGCTTCGGCCGGTCCCGGCGCTTCCGCTCGTCGCCCGAGCGGGCCCGGACCGCCGTGCAGAAGGCGGTCCGCCGGGCCCTCGACCAGATCGAGCGCGCCGACCCCACCCTGGGCGCGGCGCTGCGGCCGGCCATCCACACCGGTCGCACCTGCTCCTACACCCCGACCCCGCACCTGCCGGCCACCTGGCACCGCCGCGGCGCCGGCGACGCGCAGCCGGTGCCGTAGGGCCTGGGACCGGGCCCGCGGTGGGTCAGAGCTCGGCGACGACCACGTCGAGCTGCGTGCCCTTGCGGGTCGACTCGCCCACCTCGACGTGCCAGCCCAGGTCGCGCAGGTCGTCGGCCAGGCGGTCGGGGCGGCGGGGGTGGGCGCCGGCCTCCAGCAGCGCCCCCACGATGCGGCCCTTCGTCGCCTTGTTGAAGTGGCTGACCACCTGGCGGCGGCCGTCGACCTCGTGCAGCACCCGCACGGTGGCCACCCGGGGCGCCAGGTCGGCCGGCGGCCGCCAGAACGCCTGGTACGTGCCGGACCGGAGGTCGACCAGCAGGCCGTCGCCCAGCGCCTCCGTGATCGCCGGACCCAGGTGCTCCCGCCACACGCCGGCCACGGAGCCCAGGCCCGGCAGCGAGGCGTCGCCCGACAGCCGGTAGGCGGGGATGCGGTCGGCCGGGCGGACCAGCCCGAACAGGGCGGAGGTCACCGCCAGCCGGGTGCCCGCCCGCCGCTTGGCGCCCGCGGTGAGCGACGGCAGGTCGAGCGCCTCGTACAGCACCCCCGAGTACACCCGGTCGGCCCGGGCGGTGGGTGCGGTGCGCAGCGCCGCGTTGCGGGCCACGAGGCCGTGCTGCGACGCCGGCAGGCCGAGGGTGGCGGCCGCCTTCTCCGGGTCGCCCTCGCACAGCGTGACCAGGGCGTCGAGCACCTGCTCCCGGGCCGGGCCCAGCGACGGGAACGCCAGGGCGGCCAGCTCGAGCGGCGTGCCGCGGCGGGGCGCCGTCTTGCCCTCGCTGGGCGGCAGCAGGATCAGCACGGCCGCCAGCGTAGGTTCAGGGCTCGGTGACGATGTGGAGCTCCGCGGGCGGCGGGTAGTTCGGCATCTTGAGGTCCTCGTCGTCCAGGTCCTCGCGGAGGGCGGCGAGCATCGCGGCCAGGGTCTCCGGGTGCCGGGCGGCGGTGCGCCAGGCGTCGACCCACCGGGTGTCGCCCGGCAGGTCGTGCTCGGTCAGCCCCTCGGCGGCCAGGCGGTCGTCGAGCAGGTCGAGGTGGGCCCGCAGCACCTCGGCCAGCACGTCGTCGTCCGGCCACGAGCCGTCGGGCCGGCGGGCCCGCAACGTGTCCCGGGTGATCGCCCGCAGGCGGTCGGTCACGGCGGGGAGGTCGAGGTCGGCCAGCTCCTCGGCGTGGTCGGCCACGGCGTCGAGCAGCGCGTCGTCGGTGGCGTCCATCCCCAACAGTCTTCCCCGGCACGTACGCTCGGCAACGATGAGCGCACCGCACGACCCCGGCAACGACGACGGCTCCCCCGAGGAGGGGATCGAGCGGACCCTGGTCGGCATCTCGTTCCCCGACGCGTTCCGGGCCCAGGAGTTCCTCACCGCCGCCACTCGGCTCGCCTCCCAGGAGCGGCTGAAGCTGCTCGACGCCGTCTTCGTCGCCAAGGACGACGAGGGCCGCACCCAGGTCCGGGAGACCGTCGACCTCGAACCGGGCCGCAGCGCCCTGTCGGGGGCCCTGTGGACCGGGCTGTTCGGGCTGATCCTCGGCGGGCCGGTCGGCTGGGTCGTGGGCGCCGGCATCGGGGCCGGCACCGGGGCGGTGGCGGCGAAGATCGTCGACCACGGCGTGCCCGACGAGTGGGTGGCGTGGTTCCGCGAGGCGGTCGACGCCGGCACGACCACGCTGGTGCTGCTCACCGAGGAGCTCGACCGGGCGGCGCTGGTCGCCGAGCTGGAGCGCTTCCAGGGCGCCCGGTTGGTCTACGCCAACGTCGACCAGACGTGGCTCGACCGCATGCACGCCGCGCTCGGGGAGCGCCGCACCACCCCGGCCACGGCAGCGACGTCGACGCCCACGCCCTCGGGGGAGGTCGAGCCCGCGGCACCCGGCGCGGGCGAGACCGGCGACGAGGGGTCGAGCACCGAGCCGTAGGCGCCAGGCGCCCTAGGCCGGCAGCGAGTCGACCAGGCGCTCCACCATGAGCGTCGCCTGGTCGGGCGACATGCCCAGCTCGCGCACCGCCTCCCGGTAGCGGCGCAGCGCCTGCTGGGCCGCCAGGTTGAACCCGGCCGCCCGGTGCCCCGCCACCACCAGCCGGTGCGCCGGCTCCAGCCACGGGTCGAGCTCGAGGGCCGCCTCGGCCAGCGCGTGCACCCGGTCGTAGCGGCCCCGGGCCAGCAGCAGCTCCCCGGCCCGCGTGGCGACCAGCGTGAACTGGCGGCGGCGCTGCTCGAACGGCGCCACCGCCCACTCGTCGGACAGCAGCTCGGTGGGCTCGCCCCGCCACAGGTCCACCGCGGCCAGGGCGTGCTCCAGCGCCGCCGCCGGTTGGCCGCGCTCGTCGGCGGCCGCCGACGCCTGGCAGTGGCGGTCGAAGTCCCACACGTCGACGGTCAGCGCCTCGCCGGGGTGGAGGCTCACGTTCCCGCCGTGCTGGCGGACGAAGAACGACGCGTCCCGCCGGCCCCTCTCGGGCTCCAGCACCTTGAGCAGGTAGGTGAGCGTCACCCGCAGGTTCCGCGACTGGGCCTCGGGGTCGAGCGCCGGCCACAGGTCGTCGGCCAGTTGCCCCCGGCTCACCGTGCCGTGCAGCGCGAGGTAGGCGAGCAGCGACCGCACCCGCTCCCGGCGCCAGTCGGCCGAGCGGTCGGCGACGCCGTCCTCCAGCAGCTCCACCGGGCCCAGCAGCCGCAGCTCGCGACGGGCGGTCGGCGGCACCGGCAGGCGGCCCAGCACCTCGCGGGCCGCCTTGCGCAGCGGGGCCCGGCCCTCGTCGGCCAGGTCGGCGACCGCGGGGCGGGTGTCGGGCCAGGTTGCGTCGAGCAGGTCCCAGGCGTCGGGCCGGCCGGCGGCCAGCGCGGCGACGCCCAGCTCGGCCACCCACTTGGCGGGCAGGTGGGCCCGCACGACGTGCGGGTCGGCCAGCGGCGTGGCGTCCGGCAGGCGGCGCCCGGCGCGCACCGCCACCACCGCCTGGGCCAGCGCCCGCCCGGTCTGCCAGGCCGGGCCGATGTCGGCCTCGTCCCACACCGGCCGGGTCGCCGGCACCAGCACGTACAGCAGGGCGACGTGGCGGCGCTGCGCGGCGACCGGGAGCCCGACCCCGATCGGGTGGCGCTCGACGAACCGCTCGGCGATGTCGGCGGCCGCGGGCTCGTCGCCGCGGGCCATCGCCAGCAGCACCGCGGCCATCGTCAGGTTGGTGTCGACCAGCGGCGCGTCCGGCAGCAGCGTGGCCGTGGCGCGGGCGTGGTCGAGGTAGCGCTCGGCGTCGTCCGGCCGGCCGAGCAGCGAGTGGGCGGCGCTGCACTGGGCGCCGATCAACACCGTGCTGTTCCGGTAGCCCGACTCGCCCACCTGCTCCAGCAGCTCCGGCAGCGCCCGGCGCACCTCGTCGAGGCGGCCCTGGTACCACAGCGCCTGCAGGCGGGTGCCCTGGGCCACCGGGGCGTGCAGGGTGCCCGCGTAGGTCAGTGCCGCCTCCGACGCCGCCTGCGCCTCGGGCAGGTTCCCGAGCTGCAGGTGCCCGATCGCCCGCGACCAGTCGACCAGCCCCATCCACGGCTCGCTCAGCGACCCCGGCGGGATGCGGTCGAGCTCGGCGAGCATCCGGCGGCTCTCGTCGGCGATGTCGTAGATCAGCGCCCGTCCCAGCGTGGCGAACGGGACCGCCTCCTCGACGCCCTGGGCCTCCAGCGCGAACGCCCGCGCCGCGACCCCGGCGAGGCGGGGCGCGTCGTCCGACCACCACGCCAGCTGGCCCAGCTGCACGATGCAGGCCAGCTCGCCGGTGAACTCGCCCTGCTCGTGGAACTCGGCGGCGCAGTCCTCGAAGTCCTCGCTGGCGCCGCCCATGTCGCCCTCGACCGCCACGACCGCGGCCAGCAGCCGCCCGCTCGGCCCGTCCCGGAGGTGCGGGGGCAACAGCTTGTACCAGGCCTCCAGCACGTCGCGGGCCACCGGCGGGTGGGCCACGCCCAGCGCCACCACGATGGCGTGGGCCACCTCGTCCCACGCCTCGGCGTCGATCAGCATCCGCATGCCGGCGTCGACCCGACCCGCCTCGAGCAGCGACCGCCCCGCCCGCCGGCGGGCCTCGGCGACCTCGTCCGGGCCGGCCTCGTTGGCCAGCAGCGACCGCAGCAGGCCGTGCAGCGAGTACTCGCCGCCGGCGTGCCGGCTCACCAGCGGCAGCCCCGCCACCAGCGCATCGGCGTCGGCGGCCGGGCCGAGCACGGCCTCCGCCATCGCCTGGTCGAACGAGTCGAGGTGGGCGAGCAGCGCCAGGTCGCGGCGGCGGTCGGCGGTGAGCTGGTCGAGCACCTCCTGGCCGATGTAGTCGCCGGCCGTGGCGGTGCGGGCGTCGACCGACAGCTCGGCCAGCGCCGGCCACCCGCCGCTGCCCGCCACCTTCTCGCTCGACACCT
This sequence comes from Acidimicrobiales bacterium, assembly GCA_036563745.1. Taxonomy (GTDB): domain Bacteria; phylum Actinomycetota; class Acidimicrobiia; order Acidimicrobiales; family VFJN01; genus DASXTK01. The sequence goes on from DATCLV010000633.1 coordinate 9,463, forward strand.
GCCGCAGCTCGGCGAACGCCGCCAGCTCGGCCTCGGTGAACGCCAGCTCGTCCTCGCCGAGGTGCGCCACCCGGCCCTCGACCTCCATGCGGGCCAGCGGCACGGCCGGCGGCGTGCGGCCGGACAGCAGGACGTGGCCGTTGTCGGGCAGGGTGGCCACGACCCGGGTCAGCAGGGCGGCGGCCTCCGACCCGGGGGCCAGCTCGTGGACGTCGTCGAGCACCAGCACCACCTGCTGGGGCGACCGGCGCCACATCGCCTCGACGATCCCGGTGGCCAGTCGCTCGACGTCGGGCCCGTCGGCCCGGAAGCTGGGGTGGGCGTCGACGGCGCGGCTCAGCGCCTCCCCGAACGACGACAGCGTCGGGTCGGGCTCGCAGGTCAGCCAGCAGTCGATGCCCAGCGGCGCCTCGGCGTTCGCGGCCACCGCCTGCGCCAGCAGGGTGGTCTTGCCATAGCCCGCCGGCGCCGTCACGACGGTGACCGGGACGAACCACCGCCGCCGGAGCTGGTCGATGAGCCGTCCCCGCACGAGCGTCGCACGGTCTGCCACGGGTGGTGCCAACCGTCGGTCAGACCACACCCCGTCGATCCTAGGCACTGCCCCGTCCTTACCTCTCCCGCCCCGGGCGTGTCGCAGGGCACACTCCGGTCGCCAGACTGTGGCCGCCCCGCGGCAGGGAGCGAACGGACCGGACGGCGCAGGACGGGAGCGAGGAGGAGGGCGAGTGGGCAGGCGGCACGTGCGTGACCCCGGCGGTCGGTGGTGGACGGTGACGAGGCGGTGGGCCCGGCCGGCGGGCGAGGCCCCGTCCCGGCGGTTCCGGCGGCGGGCCGGTGCGTCGTTCGGGCGGCTGGGCGGCATCGCCGACCTCGGCCGGCTCGGCGGCTTCCTCGGGCAGCTCGCCGAGATCCCGGTGGTCGGCGTGGTGTTCGTGGTGCTCGCCCTCGCGGTCCTGGCGGCCGCCGCGGTGGGGCTGGTGGTGCTGGTGATCCTGCCGCTGCTGCTCGCCGTGCTGGAGCTGGTCGTGCTCCTGGTGGTGGCCGGCCTCGCCGTCGGCGCCCGCCTGGTGCGGCGGCACCCCTCGACGGTCGTGGCCGAGGCCGACGACGGCACGGTCCACCGGTGGCCGGTCGTGGGGTGGCGGGCCGCCGGACGGTACCGGGACGAGGTCGCCGACCTGCTGGCCGCGGGGGTGGTGCCACCCGGCGCGTCGGGTCCGTCGGGTGAGGCTCCCGGCGTGGCGGCGCCGGGAGCCCCAGCCTGACCCCGAAGGTCTCTCGGCCGCGGTCCTACGCGGCCGGCACGTGGCGGCCGGCGGACTCGACCCACACGACGTGGTCCAGGGGGACGACCACGTCGGCGTCGGCATCGTCGTCCACGAGCCACAGGCTGCGCCGCACGCAGGAGAGCAGCGTGCCCCGCAGCACGCCCGCCGTGGTGCGCACGGTGGCCGGGGATCCGAGCAGCGGGCGCAGCTGCCCGACGGTCACCGCCGTCCTCTCCATCTCCGCCGTTGACGTCTCCATGCCGCCACTGTGCGACGCCCACCACGCCGGGTCATGGGGAGTGTCCCCCGCGCCGCCGACACCCCCTCGGGGATCCACCCCCGCCCGGGTTCGCCGAAAAGTCACGGTTCGCGGACGGCAACCGCGAACTTTCGCTCAGGCAAATATCTGAGTTCCCTGCGTAGGGACCATGACTCCTCACGTCGTCAACGGCAGCGTTTTGCCGCTCACCGCGCGGGGGTAGGTACGCAGCGTCACGGGGGAGGGGTCACCAAGGAGAACCTGCGTGTTGGATCAGCAACCGACGGCCCGCCCCCTGTTCGACGGACCGGGCCACCTGCGGGTCGCCATCATCGCTCCGCCCTGGGTCCCCGTGCCCCCGCCGCTCTACGGCGGCACCGAGGCGGTGCTCGACTACCTGGCGCGTGGCCTCCGCGACGCCGGGCACGACGTCCTCCTGTTCGCCACCGGTGACAGCACCTGCGAGGTCCCCCGCCTGTACTGCCTCGAGGTCGCGGCCGGCACCGTCGACGGCGGCGCGGTCACCGAGCTGCACCACGCCGTCCACGCCTACGAGGCCATCCGGGCCTGGGGCGCCGACGTCGTCCACGACCACACGCTGGTCGGGCCGCACATCGCCGCCCGCTACGGCATCCCCGTCGTCACCACCAACCACGGCCCCTTCGTGAGCGACCTCGGCGCCTGCTACGAGGCCCTCGGCCAGCAGGCCCCGATCATCGCCATCTCCGAGCACCACGCGTCGACCGCCGGTGCCACCCGGGTCGCGGCCGTGATCCACCACGGCGTCGACATCGACCGCTTCCCGCTCGGCACCGGCGACGGCGGCTACGCCCTGTTCCTGGGCCGCATGAGCCCCGACAAGGGCGTGCACCTGGCCGCCCGCGTCGCCCGGGCCGCCGGCGTCGACCTCCGGATCGCCGCCAAGATGCGGGAGCCCGCGGAGCGCGCCTACTTCGACGCCGAGGTCCGGCCACTGCTCGGCGACGGCGTCGAGTACGTGGGCGAGGTCGGCGGGCAGGACAAGCTCGACCTCCTCGCCGGCGCCGCCTGCCTGCTGAACCCGCTGGCGTGGCCGGAGCCGTTCGGCATGGTGATGGCCGAGGCGCTGGCGTGCGGGACCCCGATCGTCGCCACCCCGTGCGGGTCGGTGCCGGAGATCGTGTGCGAGGGCGTCACCGGCTTCGTGCGCGACACCGAGGAGGGGCTCGTCGAGGCGCTCCGGCGGGTCGGCGAGCTCGACCGCACCTGGTGCCGCAAGGACGCCCAGGCCCGCTTCTCCACCGAGCGGATGGTCGCCGACCACGTGGCCCTCTACCGGCAGGTCGTCGAGGACCGCCTGGCCGCCAAGGTCGGCTGATGGCCCCGGCACCGGCGTCGTCCCCCGGCCACCACCTGGGCGCGCACCCGCACCCACGGTGGTCGACGTCCTTCGCGTCGCCCGCCAGGATGGTGGGGTGAACGACGTATCGCCGTACACGGGAACGACGCCGGTGACCTCCCTCGTCGACAGCGGAGGTCCGGTCACCCTCGTGGAGGGCCGGACCTTCGCCCTGTCGGACCGGACGGGCGACATGGCCGCCGACCAGGCCCACGGCCTCTTCGTCCTCGACACGCGGGTGCTGTCCCGGTGGGAGCTGAAGGTCAACGGGCACCGCCTCGAGACCCTGGCGGTCGAGCCCCGCGAGCCCTACTCGACCACGTTCGTGGCCCGGGCCCACGCCGCGCTCGGCCACGCCGACTCCGACCTCGTCGTGTTCCGCCGGCGCCACATCGGCCGCGGGATGCGCGAGGAGCTCGAGATCACCAACTACGGCCTCAGCGTCGTCGACCTGCACGTGGAGGCGCTGGTCGACGCCGACTTCGCCGGCCTCTTCGAGGTGAAGGAGGGCCGTGTCGACACCGGCCGGCCCCGCACCGTCCACGTGGTGTACGGGGGCCTGTGGTTCGAGGACCACGACAGCCCCAACCCCAAGCAGGTCACGATCAGCCTCAGCGGCGACGTGACCATCGAGGCCGGCCACGCCACCTGGCACACGATGCTGCAGCCCGGGCAGACGTGGCAGACCTGCATCGTGGTGACCGTCAGCGTCGACGGCGTGCAGATCGAGCCCCGCTTCCCCTGCGGGGTCGAGGACATCGACACGGTGCCGGCCGCCCGGCTCCGCCAGTGGCGGGCCACGGTCCCGAACATCTCCACCGACCACCCGGGCCTCAAGCAGGCGCTCGACCGGTCCGGCGACGACCTCGGCGCCCTCCGCATCTTCGACCCCGGCCACCCCGACCGGCCGGTCATCGCCGCCGGTGCGCCCTGGTTCATGACCGTGTTCGGGCGCGACTCGCTGCTCACCGGCTACATGACCCTGCTGGCCGACCACACGCTGTCCCAGGGCGTCCTCGACACCCTGGCCCGCTTCCAGGGCACCGACGTCGACCCCGAGACCGAGGAGGAGCCCGGCAAGATCCTCCACGAGATGCGGTTCGGGTCGGCGGCCGGCGCCTCGCTGGAGCGCGGCGAGGTCTACTACGGCTCGATCGACGTCACCCCGCTGTTCGTGATGCTGCTCGGCGAGCTGCGGCGCTGGGACCCCCGCGGCGAGATGGCGGCGCGGCTCCTGCCCCACGCCGACCGGGCGCTCGAGTGGATCGAGCAGTTCGGCGACCGCGACGGCGACGGCTACGTCGAGTACCAGCGCCGCAGCGAGCACGGCCTCGCCAACCAGGGCTGGAAGGACTCGTGGGACGCCGTCCGCCACGCCGACGGCACCCTCGCGAAGCCCCCGATCGCCCTGTGCGAGGTGCAGGGCTACGTGTACGCCGCCTACATCGCCCGCGCCCACTTCGCGCTGGAGAGCGGCGACACCGCCACCTTCGAGCGCTACCGCGACAAGGCGCGCGAGCTGCAGCGCCGCTTCAACGAGGACTTCTGGGTCGACGAGCTCGGCACCTACGCCCTCGCCCTCGACGGCGACAAGCAGCCCGTGGCGGTGTCGTCCTCCAACGTGGGCCACCTGCTGTGGACCGGCATCGTCGACCTCGACCGGGCGGCGCTGGTGGCCGACAAGCTCGTCGGGCCCGACCTGTTCAGCGGCTGGGGCATCCGCACCCTCGCCGCCGACACCCGGGCCTACAACCCGGCGAGCTACCACAACGGGTCGGTGTGGCCCCACGACAACGCCATCTGCGCCGCCGGCCTGATGCGCTACGGGTTCGTGGAGCACGCCCACCGGGTGATCACCGCCCAGCTCGACGTGGCCGCGCTCACCCAGGGCCGGCTGCCCGAGCTGTTCGCCGGGTTCTCCCGGCGCGAGGTGGGCGTCCCGGCGGCCTACCCGACGTCGTGCTCGCCCCAGGCGTGGGCGGCGGCCTCGCCGCTCCTGTGGCTCCGGACGCTCCTGCGCCTGGAGCCGTGGGCCAACCGCCGCCAGCTGTGGCTGGCCCCGGTGCTGCCCCGGGGCATCCACCGGCTGCACGTGGAGGGCGTCGTGATCGGCGACCGCCAGGCGACGATCCACGTGGAGGGCGACACGGTCGCGGTGGAGGGCGCCGACGACTTCGAGATCCTCCACGAGCCGAGGCCCGCGGTCTCGTCGTTGCTCGGCGCCTCGGGCACGCCCGTGTAGGCGCCACGTGTTTCTCGGCGCCTCGGCCGCGGCCGTGTAGGCGCCGGCTGCACGTGTTTCTCGGCGCCTCGGGCACGCCCGTGTAGGCGCCGGCTGCGCATCGGGGCACGTCTGCGGACCACTTGCGGCTTGGGGCACGTCTGCGGGGCACTTGCGGCTTGGGGTGCGTCTGCGGGGCACTTGCGGCTTGGGTGCGTCTGCGGGGCACTTGCGGCTTGGGTGCGTCTGCGGGGCACGTGCGGCTTGGGGTGCGTCTGCGGAAATCACCGTGGGCCAGGGCCTCGTCCTCGGTAGGGTCGGTTGGCCGTGGCAGAGGCCCTTGTCTCCCTCGTCGCGCGGGGTGTCGGACGCTCGTTCGGGCCCGCGGTCGTGCTCGACCGGATCGACCTGACCCTGGCGTCGGGCGATCGGGTCGGCATCGTCGCGCCCAACGGGACCGGCAAGTCCACGCTGCTCAAGGTGCTCGCCGGCGACCTGACGCCCGACACCGGGTCGGTCACGCTGGCCCCGCCCACGGCGACGGTCGGGTACCTGCCGCAGGAGCCCGACCGGCGGCCCGGCGAGTCGGTGCTCGCCCACCTCGCCCGCCGCACGGGCGTGGCCGCCGCCACCGCGGAGCTGGAGGCCGCCACCGAGGCGCTCGCCGCCGGGACGCCCGGCGCCGACGACCGCTACGCCACCGCCCTCGACCGGTGGTTGCGGCTGGGCGGCGCCGACCTCGACGCGCGGGCCGCCGAGGTGACCGCCGACCTGGGCCTCGACGAGGCGGTGCTGGCGCAGCCGATGCCCACGCTGTCGGGCGGGCAGGCGGCCCGGGTGTCGCTGGCCGGCATCCTCCTGTCCCAGCACGACGTGCTGCTGCTCGACGAGCCCACCAACGACCTCGAC
>DATCLV010000634.1:0-3224 GCA_036563745.1 Acidimicrobiales bacterium
ACCGAGGACCACCCCGACACCGACCTGTTCAACCTCGTCGTCCGGCGCAACGGTCAGCTCGTCGAGGTCCACGAGGGCCTGAGCACCCGGCGCAACAAGGCCAACGCCGTCACCGCCGTGCGGGAGGCGTCGCAGACCATCAAGCTCGAGGCCGCCGCCGGCACCCTGGAGCGCCCGGCCGAGGGCGCGGTCGCCCTGGTGGGCGGCAACGTGCCCGCCGTGCCCGAGCGGGTGTCGGCCGACGACTACATCGGCGACGTCGGCGACCGCACCGGCGTCGGCAGCCTCGAGGTGGTCGACGACGTGACGATGGTGTGCGTCCCCGACCTGTCGGCCGCCTACGACCGGGGCACGATCGACGCCGAGCAGTTCCGGGCCGTGCAGCTCGCCATGATCGGCCACTGCGAGCTGATGGGCGACCGCATGGCCATCCTCGATCCGCCCGCCAACCTCAGCCCCCGGCAGATCAAGGAGTGGCGGGTCGAGCAGGCCGGCTACGACTCCAGGTACGCGGCCCTCTACTGGCCCCGGGTGAAGGTGCTCGACCCGGTGAGCGGCCAGGCGATCTTCGTCCCGCCCTGCGGGCACGTCGCCGGCATCTGGGCCCGCAACGACGACGAGCGCGGCGTCCACAAGGCCCCCGCCAACGAGGTGGTGCGGGGCGCGCTGGCGCTGGAGTCGAGCATCACCCGCGCCGAGCACGACCTGCTCAACCCCGCCGGCATCAACTGCCTTCGGGCGTTCCCGGGCCGGGGCATCCGCGTGTGGGGCGCCCGCACCCTGTCGTCCGACCCGGCGTGGCGCTACGTCAACGTGCGGCGGCTGTTCAACTACCTGGAGAAATCGGTGCTGGCCAACACCGAGTGGGTCGTGTTCGAGCCCAACGACCGGAACCTGTGGGCCAAGCTCCGCCGGACGATCGCCTCGTTCCTGCTCCTGGAGTGGCGCAAGGGCGCCCTGTTCGGGGCCACGCCGTCGGAGGCCTTCTTCGTGAAGTGCGACGACGAGACCAACCCGGCCGAGGCGATCGACGCCGGCCAGGTCACCTGCCAGATCGGCGTCGCCCCGGTGAAGCCGGCCGAGTTCGTCGTGTTCCAGCTCGCGCAGCTCCAGGGCGGCGTGAGCCTCGTGAGCGAGCAGTAGAGGAGGGGTACGTCCCGTGGGACTCATCGACAAGTTCGACGCCATCATCGGTGCGTCGTTCGGCTTCGAGTTCGACAAGCACCAGGCCAAGGGGATCATGGAGATCTCCGGCCTGAAGCAGGAGTTCGACATGATCGAGGTCAAGACCCAGACCTCGGACGGCAAGTACGTCGTCAACAAGATCGTGGGTCGCCCCAAGGCCGGGACCGTGACGATCACCCGGGCGCTCACCGAGGACACCCAGTTCGCCGACTGGGTGCGGGAGGCGCAGGAGGGCAAGATGCCCCGCACCAACGGCTCGGTGATCGTCTACGACACGATGATGCAGCCGATCATGCGGTACTCGCTGCACGACTGCCAGCCGGCCACGCTGGAGATCGGCACGCTGAAGGCGGGGGACACCAGCGTCACCACCGAGAAGCTGACCCTCCACCACACCGGCCTCACCGTCGAGAAGGGCTGACGCCGTGCGCCGGGTCGCGGGACCCAGCCTGATCCCCCAACCGCCGTCGGGTGCGACGCCGGGTGCGTCGTCGGGTGCGCCGTCGGCCTCGGACGCTGCGGCGGCGGGCGCCGGCGCGGGTGCCGCCGGGCCGACGCCGCTCCGGACCGAGTACGACTTCGTGCTGCCCCGGGGCTACGTCGACGGCGACGGGAACGTCCACCGGGCCGGGACCATGCGGCTGGCCACGGCCCGCGACGAGCTCCTGCCCCTCTACGACGGGCGGGTGAAGGAGCGGCCGGCGTACCTGTCGGTGGTGCTGCTGGCCCGGGTCGTGACCCGGCTGGGCGACGTCGAGGTGACCGACTGGGTCATCGAGAACCTGTTCGCCTCCGACCTCGCGTTCCTCCAGGACCTGTACCGGCGGATCAACCAGGAGGGCCACACCCGGGCCGGCGTCCGCTGCCCGGCGTGCGAGCACGACTTCGCCGTCGACGTCGCGGGCGGTGCGCGCCTGGGGGAATCGTGACGTACCCGACCGACCGGCTCCACGAGGAGGTCGCGTACGTCGCCTACCACTTCCACTGGGGGCTCGACGAGATCCTCGACCTCGAGCACCCCACCCGCCGGCGGTTCGTGGAGGAGATCGCCAAGATCAACCGCCGGATCAACGAGACGGACGAGGAGGGGTAGCCGTGCCGTTCCGCCGCCTCCCCCGCTTCCGTCGCCGTGCGACCGCACCGGTGGCCGCGCCCGCGTCGGCGTCGGCGGCCGCGGTCGCCGAGCCGCCGGGCTGGACGGTCGTCGCCCCCCTCGGGCGGTCCTTCGGGTCGCCGGCGGCGACGTTCAAGATCGGAGCCACCGTGGCCGGCGACATGGTCGCCTGGCGTTCCCCCCAGCTCGTCGGCACCATCGGCCACGGTGTCTCCGCCGGCGCCCCGGCGGGCGTGGTCCAGGGCCTCCTGACCCTGGCCCCGCCCCTCGTCACCCCTCCGAGGCGCCCCACGCCGACGGCGCCACCCCTCGACCTCCCCCTCCGCCGCCTCCCGGCCGCGCCGCCCGAGGACGACGGGGACTCGCCGCTGCCCGTGGCGTCGCCGACCCTGCCGCTCGACCCGTCGCTGGCGACGGCGACCGTGCCCACCCCTCGACCGAACCTGGTGCCCCAGCACCTCGACCCTGCCCCCGCCGCGGGCCTGGTGCAGGGCACTGCCGAGGCACCGACGACGACCGGTCCTGTCGTGGCCCCGAACCTCGACGTCATGGCCGGTGCACCCGTCCCGATCCCTCGGCCGAGCCTGCCCCCGACACCGGGGAGCTTGCCCCGTTCGCGGGCAGGTTCGGCTGCAGTGGCAGCCCCCGGTGCCCCAACCGCGGTGGTCGGCGGGGATGCCGAGGCGGCCGTCGTCACCGAGGACGGCTGGGCGCTGGACGACGGCGTCGGTGAGGTGTCGGGTCCGGTGACCGGTGTCGTCCCGACCGTGGGTTTCGACCAGGCGACGGTGCTGCGGGCCGTGGTCGGGAGTGCCGGGGTCCCGCGGAACGTCGAACTTGCCCCCGAAACGGGGAGCCAGCTCCCCGTTTCTGGGGCAAGTTCGGTGGAGGGGGCGGCTTCGGTGGGGGACGCCGGGTCGGGGGC
>DATCLV010000636.1:0-4123 GCA_036563745.1 Acidimicrobiales bacterium
GCGCTGGGCGCCATCGCCGCCCGCGGCGACCCCGACCGCAAGGCCGCGCTGCTGCCCGACGCCGTCGCCGGGCGGACCGTCGTCACCTGGGCGCCGACCGGCGCCGGCGACAGCTGGGACCTCGGCGCCGGCGTCACCGTCGAGCGCCGCGGCGACGAGCTGGTCGTCACCGGGGCGCGGGCCCGGGTGCCCGAGGCCGGCCAGGCCGACTGGCTCCTGGTGGCGGGCACGCTGGACGGCGCACCGGTCCAGGTCCTGGTCCCCCGCACGGCCCCCGGGGTCACGCTCACGCCGCTGGTCGCCCTCGACCTCGGCCGGCGCCTGGCCGACGTGCGGCTCGACGCGGTCACCGTGCCGGCCGACGCCCTGGTCGGCGGCGGTGCCGAGGCGCTGTGGCGCCTGCACCGGCAGGCGGTGGTGCTGACCGCCGCCGAGACCGTCGGCGCCATGGACGAGCTGTTCACGATGACCGTCGAGTACGCCCGGGAGCGAGTGGCCTTCGGGCGGCCGATCGGCGCCTTCCAGGCGATCAAGCACTTGCTGGCCGACCAGGCGCTCGCCCTGGAGATGGCGAAGGCCGCGGTCGGCGCCGCCGTGGACGCCGTGGGCCTCGACCGGGACGACGGGCCCGAGGTGGCGGCGATGACGGCCGCCGCGGTGGGCGACGCCGGCAACGAGCTGGCCCAGCAGTGCCTCCAGGTGCACGGCGGGATCGGCTACACGTGGGAGCACGACCTGCACCTGCTCCTGCGGCGGATCCGGTCGAACAGCGCCCTGTACGGCACGCCGACCTGGCACCGCGAGCAGCTGTGCCGGGTGCACGGCCTCGGGGCGCCCGGCGAGGAGGTGGCCCGGTGAGCGGCCCCGGCCCGACGACGACGGACCAGGACCGAGCGGGACGGGCGTCGCCGCCGGCGGCCGACCGCGCCGACGACGACCTCGAAGCCTTCCGCGCCGAGGCGCGGGCCTGGCTGGCCGCCCACGTGCCCCGGCGCACCGGCCCCGGCCCGAGCTCGGGGGCGCGGGTCGCGCACGACACCTCCCCCGAGCACCTGGCCCGCGAGCGCGCCCGCCAGCGCGAGCTGCACGAGGCCGGCTACGTCGGCATCTCGCTCCCGGTGGCCTACGGCGGCCGGGGGCTCACCACGGCGCACGAGCGCGTCTGGCACGAGGAGTCGGCCGGCTACGACCTGCCGCTGCCCGGCGGCGTCGCCAGCGCCGTGACCATGGAGATCGTCCTCCCGACCCTGCTGGCGCACGCCAGCGAGGAGCAGAAGCGGGCCTGGGTGCCGAGGATCCTGCGGGGCGACGAGCTGTGGTGCCAGCTGCTGTCGGAGCCGGGGGCCGGCTCCGACCTGGCCGGCATCCTCACCCGGGCCACCCGCGACGGCGACCGGTGGGTGCTGGAGGGCGCCAAGGTGTGGTCGTCGGGGGCGCTGGCCGCCGACTACGGCATCTGCCTGGCCCGCACCGACTGGGACGTGCCGAAGCACCGGGGCCTCACGTGGTTCAAGGTGCCGCTCGACGACCCGGCCGTGACCGTGCGGCCGATCCGGGAGATCAACGGCTCGGCCGAGTTCTGCGAGGAGTTCCTCGACGGGGTCGCCGTCGGCGACGACATGGTGATCGGTGCGGTGAACGACGGCTGGGCGATCGCCCGCACGATGCTCAACATCGAGCGCAGCGGCGGGGCGATCACCGGCCGCGGCCTGGTCAGGGGGCCGGGCAGGCGCCGCCTGGCGCCCGACCTCGTGGCCCTGGCCGAGCAGCGGGGCCTGACGGACGACGCCGCCACCCGGCAGCTGATCGCCCGCGGCCACATCGCCGACTGGCAGCTGCGCGTGCTGCTCGAGCGGGTCGGGACGCTGATCATGAGCGGCCGGGCCGACCCGGCGACCGCGTCGTTCGTGAAGCTGGCGACCGGCCGGCACGACCCCGAGCGCGCCGCGCTGGCCATGGAGATCGCCGGGAACCTCGGCGTCGCCTGGCCGGAGGGCGACGAGGCGGCGGAGGCGCCGGCGCTGGGCTTCCTGAACGGGCGGATCATGTCGATCGCCGGGGGCTCCAACGAGATCCAGCGGAACATCATCGGCGAGCGCCTGCTGGGTCTGCCGCGGGAGCCGAGCGACGACGCGAACACGCCGTTCCAGCAGGTCCTGCTCGACGCCCGGAGCTGGGGGTCGGCGGGCCGCTGAGGCGGCGTCCGGTCCGGCGTCGACCCGGCCGTGGGAGCGGCCGTCGACCCGCCCCGTCTCGACGGATAAGGGTATACTCTTTCTCGTGGGGAGTGCCTGGAGCCAACGTCTCGGGGTCTGGTGGATCGCCGAGGACCACCCCGACCTGCCGGCGGTCGTCGCATCGCCCTCCGGCACGACCCTCACCTTCGCCGAGCTGGCCGGGCGGGCCCACCGGATCGTCCACGCCCTGCGCGCCCGCGGCATCCGCGCCGGCGACATCGTCGCCTACGCGCTGCCCAACGACGTCGACATCGTCTGGTGGCCGCTCGCCCTCCAGGAGATGGGCGTGCGGTCGGTCGCCCTCAACCCGGCCCTGGCCGGCGACGAGGTGGCGGCCGTGCTCGAGGCCTCCGGCGCCACGGGTCTCGTCGTCGACCGCCGCTTCGAGGAGATCGCCGCCCGCGGCGCCGCGGCCGACCTCACCGTGCGCGTGGCGGTCGGCGGCCCCGTCGACGGCTACACCACCTACGAGGACCTGGTCGACGGCCACCCCGACACGCTGCCGCCCGACCGGGTGTACGCCGCCCCGATCTCCTACTCGTCGGGCACGACCGGCCGGCCGAAGGGCATCGAGCGCCCCGTGCCGCCCGGTGATCCGTCGCGGATGGCCGACCAGATGAAGCTGTTCGCCCAGGCGTTCCGGATGCAGCCGCTCACGGGCGTGCACCTCGCCTCGGCGGGCATGCACCACGGCGGCTGCCAGAGCTTCTACCACGCCGCCCTCCACGCCGGGCAGGCGCTGGCGATCATGGGCCGCTTCGACCCGGAGGGCGCGCTGGAGATGATCCAGCGCCACCGGGTCACCACCGCCTACATGGTGCCCACCCAGTTCGTGCGGCTCCTCCGCCTGCCCGAGGAGGTCCGCGACCGCTACGACGTGTCGAGCCTGGAGACCGTCGCCCACTCGGCGGCGCCGTGCCCGATCGACGTGAAGCAGCGGATGCTCGACTGGTGGGGCCCGGTGATCTGGGAGACCTACGGGGGCATGGAGGGCGCGGCGGCGATCGCCAAGCCCCACCGCTGGCTGGAGAAGCCGGGCACGGTCGGCCGGGCCATCCGGGGCATGCGGATCAAGATCCTCGACGAGGACGGCAACGAGCTCCCGCCCGGCGAGACCGGGCTCGTCTACCTGGAGCCCGACGGGCCCACCTTCGAGTACCGGGGCGACCCCGAGCTCACGGCGTCGGTGCACCGCGGCAAGGCGTTCACGCTCGGCGACCTCGGCTACCTCGACGAGGACGGCTACCTGTTCCTCCGCGACCGCGCCAAGGACATGATCATCAGCGGCGGCGTGAACATCTACCCCGCCGAGGTGGAGGCGGTCCTCGGGTCGCACCCGGCCGTGCGGGACGTGGCGGTGATCGGCGTCCCCGACGAGGAGTGGGGCGAGTCGGTGCAGGCCGTGGTCGAGCTGGAGGACGGCGTCGCGGGCACGCCGGAGCTGGCCGCCGAGCTGATCGGGCACTGCCGGGGCCGGCTGGCCAGGTTCAAGTGCCCGCGGTCGGTCGACTTCCGGGCGTCGCTCCCCCGCACGGAGACGGGGAAGCTCTACAAGCGCCTGCTGCGCGACGAGTACCGGGACGGCGGCCAGGCCGCCCCGGTGGGCTGACCGCCGCCGCTAGGACGTCCGCGGGAAGTTGAAGACCCGCCGGGCGTTGTGCTCGGCGATCCTGGCCGCCTCGTCGTCGGGCACGTCGGCCAGCACCTCGGCCAGCTGCTTGCGCGAGCTGGGGAAGTTGCTGTCGCTGTGGGGGTAGTCGCCCTCGAACATGAGGTTGTCGACGCCCGCCAGCGCCCGCATCGCGACGCCCGCCTTGTCGGCGATGAAGCAGCCGAAGACGTGCTCGCGGAACAGGTCCGACGGCCGCACCTCGGTGTTCACCCCC
>DATCLV010000637.1:0-10039 GCA_036563745.1 Acidimicrobiales bacterium
ATCTCGGCCGGCGGCGTGGCGGCCCGGCTCCTGCGGGGCGCGCTCGCCACCGGCCTCGGCGTCGAGGTGGCGCCGATGGTCGCGGCCGACCCCGGCGTCGGCCTGTTCGCCGAGCACCGGGGCGGGGCCCTGGTGGAGGTCCGGGCCGACGACGTGCCCCACCTCCCCGCCGAGCTCCGGCCGGTCGTCGTCGGCACCCTCACCGCCGAGCCCGGCATCCGGGTCGGCGGCGTCGACCTCCTGACCGCCGAGGCCGAGCAGCAATGGCTGGGTTCCTTCGAGGAGCGGATCGCGTGAAGCCCACCGTCAACGTCCTGTACTTCCCGGGCACCAACTGCCACGCCGAGACCCTGCGGGCCTTCGAGCGGGTGGGCGCCCGGGCCGAGCTGGTCTTCGCGTCCGACGTCGTCGCGGGCCGGGCCCGCCTCGACGGCGCCGACATCCTGTGCCTGCCGGGCGGGTTCGCCTTCGGCGACCACGTGGGCGCGGGGGTGATCGCCGGGCTGCTGATCAACGCCCGCATGGCCGAGCAGTGGGCGGCGTGCCGGAAGCGGCCGGTGATCGCCATCTGCAACGGCTTCCAGGTGGCGGTGCAGCTGGGCGCCTTCGGGGCCGGCGTGGCGCTGGAGGCCAACGACAGCGGCACGTTCCGCAACGTCCCCCACCAGCCCCACCGGGTGCTCGACAACCCGAGCCCGTGGCTGCGGGGCCTGGCCGGCGAGACGCTGCGGTTCCCGTGCGCCCACGGCGAGGGCCGGTTCACGTTCCTCGACCGCTCGGGCTGGCTCCCGGCGCTCGCCTACCCGCCGGGCGAGAACCCCGACGGCTCGACCGAGGACATCGCCGGCGTCACCACCCCCGACGGTCTCGTCCTGGGGTTGATGAACCACCCGGAGCGCTCCCAGGACGACGCCCCCTACGAGATCTTCCGCAACGGAGTTCTGGCTGCGCACGCGTAGCGCTTGACAAAACAGAAACTTTCGACATCGCGGCGCCCGCGCTACACATAAGCGCGCCTCAACAGCGACAATGACGCAATGGGTCAGGCGGAACCCGTTTTGGGGGCATCCCGCTCGGGCGGTGCACCCGACGTTGTCGGTATCGGGGCGTTGAACCTCGACCTCATCGCCGGCGCTTCGCGTCAATCCTCCGCGCTCGATCCCGTGGTCGAGACCTCGGCGCGGTTCGAGTGGAACCTGGAGGACACGGTGGACCTGGACGAGTTCGAGCGCGTGCGCGACACGCTCGACCAGGACAACGTCCAGTACTTCCTGGGCGGATCGGCGTGGAACGCCATCTACTCGCTGGCGAAGATGGGGGTCGGGCTGACGCTCGGCTACATCGGGGTCGCGGGGCGAACCGAGGTGCCGGGACTGTCGTTCGTGCGGGAGATGGAACGGATCGGCGTCGACACGACGTTCGTCCTCCATCGTCCCGAAGAGCGCTCGGGCGTGTGCTTATCGTATATAGAGGACGATGAGAGGGTGCTCTTGACCAACGCTGGCGCCAACGAAGAGATCGCCAACCACATAGAGCGAAACTTCGATCGTTTGGTCAACCACTTGGCACGAACACGGGCGGTCCACGTCACGTCGTTCCTCGACGACCCGAGCTCGGCCCGGGTGGCGCAGCTGGTGTGCGAGGTGAAGGCGGCGCGCTCCGAGGTCCTCGTCAGCGTCGACCCGGGGCACGTGTGGGCGTCGCGCCGGAGCTCGCCCGTGGACGAGCTCCTCGGCGTGGCCGACTACGTGTTCTGCAACCGCCGCGAGCTGAAGCTCCTCGGCGACTACCAGCGCGGCGACGCCGACATCGACCTGGCGAGCCGGGTGATCGCCCGGAACCCGGGGATGACCGTGGTGGTGGCCAAGCGCTACGACCTGGTGGAGGTCTTCCGCCTGGGCGACTCGCCGTTGCTGATGCGCACCCCCAGTCCGGCGAGCCGCCAGCTCGACCAGGACCTGGAGGACGCCACGGGCGCGGGCGACTCGTTCGCCGCCGGGATGCTCGCCGCCCTCCTGTCGTCCGGCCTGACCGCCGACCTCGGGGCGCTGGTGGGGCTGGCGCTCAGCCGGTACAAGCGGCACGGTGCCCCGCCCTCGGCGCCGCTGGCGCCCCGCCTCGACGGCGGCTTCCTCCTGTTCCCGGGGTTGACCAACGTGGAGACCGCGCCACCGGCCCGCGTGCTGCTGGTGCGGGGCGCGTCGACCGAGTGGGACGAGGTGCGGCGGTTCCTCGCCGTCGACTGCCGCCTGCCGGTCACCGTGGCCGACGACGAGGCGGTCGAGGGCGGTGCGCCGGGCCGGCGACCGACGCCCACCCGGTACGTGGAGCAGTTCGGGTTCGCGGTGTGCCTCCTCGTCGCCGACGAGGGGCGGCCCGACCTCCGGGCCGCGAACCAGCGGGTGCTGCAGATCGCGGGCGCCTTCCACGGCCGCTACGGGTTCGACCGCGTGGCGCTGGTGGTCGAGCACGGCTGCAACGTCCTGTCCAACGTCGCCGGCGTGATCCGGCTCGAACACCTCCGGGGGTCGGTGGACCAGGTCCTCTGGCCCCTCGAGGAGATGCTCCAGCGAGAGAGGCTGGTCTGAGCTGATGTCCGACGCTCCTCCACCTCCCCCGCCGACGACCCCCGACGTGGTCGGCATCGGGGCGCTCAACCTCGACTACCTCGTCGACGTCGGCCGCCGCGGCGCGGGTGCCGCGCTGCCGGTGATGACCCGGCTGCAGCGGCTGCTCTCGGCGGCGCACCCCGACTTCGAGTGGGGCACCGAGCTGAGCGTCGACGCCGCGACCGTGCAGGCCGCGCTCGACGAGATCGACCGGGACGACGTCGAGGTCGTGCTGGGCGGTTCGGCGTTCAACGCCATCCGGGCGCTGGCCCGCATGGACCTGGGCATTCCCCTCGGCTACGTGGGCGTGGCCGGCCACACCCACGTCCGGAGCTGGTCGGTGCGCGAGGAGTTCAACAAGTGGGACATCGACGACTCGCTGGTGCACCACGACCCGGAGCGCCTGTGCGGCGCCTGCGTGTCGATCCTCCACGAGGGCGAACGCACGCTGTGCACCCACGCCGGCGCCAACGCCGCCATGGCCACCTACCTGCGCGACGAGCACGAGCGGCTGGTCTCGGCCCTGGCGAAGGCCCGTTTCCTCCACGTCACCTCGCTGCTCGACCCGGACGGCCCGGGCGAGCTCCACCGCCTGCTGCGAGCGGTCCGCGACCGGAACCCGGAGGTCGTGATCAGCGTCGACCCCGGCCACGTGTGGGCGACCCGGCCGACGACCGCGGTGGAGGGGATCATCGGCCTCGCCGACTACCTGCTGGTCAACGAGCGGGAGTTCCGGTCGCTGGGGCACGGCGACCGCCGGGACAGCAGCGAGGAGGTCGCCCAGCGGGTGGTCGAGCGGTTCGGCCGGCGGCGGGGCGTCGTGATCGTGAAGCGCAGCACCGACATCGCCAACTTCCACTACGAGGAAGGGAAGGTGCGCGCGACCCGGGTGATGCCGCCCACCGAGCACGGGGAGCTGAGCGCCGTCGAGATCGAGGACTCGACCGGGGCGGGCGACGTGTTCGCCGCCGGGGTGCTGGCGGCGCTGGCGTCGGAGCGGCTGCACATCGAGCTGGGATCGATGCTGGGGATGGCCCTGGCCCGGCACAAGCTGCGCCACATGGGCACCGACGGGCACGACGGGTTCGCCGACATCACCCGGCAGCTGCTCCGGTCGCTCGACACGGGTCCCCGCGCGCCCCGGGGCGCCGATTGCATCTTCATCTCCCACGGGCGCAGCCCCCAGTGGCGGGCGCTGCAGGAGTTCCTCGACCGGCGGTGCTCGTTTCCGAACGTCCGCTTCAGCAGCGGCGCCTGGAGCGGGAAGCCGGTCACCGACGCGCTCGAGCGGTTCCTCGAGCAGTGCAGCGTCGCGATCTGCGTGCTCACCGCCGACGACACGGCGGGGGACCGGCTGTGGGCCCGGGAGAACGTGGTCCACGAGGTGGGTCTCTTCCAGGGCCGGCTCGGCGAGGACCGCGTGATCCTCCTGGTGGAGGAGGGGTGCGAGTTCGTGCCCGAGGCCCCCCGGCGCCAGGTGATCACGTTCCCGCCGGGCCGGATCGAGGGCACGTTCTGGCAGGTGCACCGCCGGCTGGACTGGCTGATGCCGGGGGCGGCGGGGGTCAGGCGAAGTCGTAGGTGACCTTCGTGGCTTCCTCGGAGCACACCCAGAGGCGCCGGGCGGTCGTCTCGTCCCGTGCCGCCCGGGTGGGGCGGGCGAGGGTGGGGGCGCCACGGAGCTCCAGGAAGCCGTCGGGGCCGTAGTACTGGCCGCCGAGGACGTCGGGCATCGTCGCCGCGTAGAGCTGCGGGAGCGCGCCGGCGGCGTCGCTCTGGGACAGCACCCGGTCGCCCAACGCCACGGCCAGCCGCCACACCCGGCCGCCGGAGTTGTCGGTGAGGTGGGTCGACGCGTAGCCGGGGTGGGCGGCCACCGACACCAGGTCCCACCCGGCGGCCCGGGCCCGCCGGTCGAGCTCCAGTGCGAACAGCAGGTTCGCCAGCTTCGACTGGGTGTAGGCCCGCCACTTGGCGTACCGCTTGCGCTCGGCGTGCAGGTCGTCGAAGTCGACCCGCCCGAGCTTGTGGCCGTTCGACGACGTGGTGACCACCCGGGGCGCCGCCGCCCGCCGCAGCGCCGGCAGCAGCAGCCCGGTGAGGGCGAAGTGGCCGAGGTGGTTGGTGCCGAACTGCATCTCGAAGCCGTCGGCGGTCCGGGCCTGCGGTATGGCCATGACGCCGGCGTTGTTCACCAGCACGTCGAGGCGGTCGACCGTCCCGTCGACCTCGGCCGCCGCCCGCCGCACGGAGGAGAGGTCGGCCAGGTCGAGCGGCACCACGGTCGGCTCGGGCCCGGTGGCGGCGGCGGCCACCAGATCCCGGGCGGCCGCCGCCCTGGCCTCGTTGCGGCACGCCAGCAGCACGTGGGCACCCTTGGCGGCCAGCGCCTCGGCGGTCCGCACCCCGAGGCCGCTGTTGGCCCCGGTCACCAGCACGGTGCGCCCGGACTGGTCGGGCAGGTCGTCGACGGTCCACTCCCCCATCGGCCGCAGCTTCCCACGCCCGCCGAGCGGACCGCCCGCCATCGGCACCGAGGGGCGACGGCGCCGGCACCGGGGCACAGCCCCCGGCCCGGCCGGCCCGGCACCGGGCACGGCGGTGCGGCCACCGAGCGGCACCGTGGGGCGACGTGCGACGTGCGGTCGCCGCTGAGGTGCGGTCACTACTGTGACCTGGGTGAGCGTGATCGGGCGGGCGCACTCCGGGCTGGTGTTCGGGCGGCGGGTGCGGGTGCTGGCCCGCGAGATCGCCGAGCTGCTGCCGCCCGCCCCGCCGACGGGGCCGCTCCGGGTGCTCGACGTGGGCTGCGGCGACGGGTCGGTCGCCCGGGCGGTGATGGACCGCCGGCCCGACGTCGAGGTCGAGGGCATCGACGTCCTCGTCCGCCCCCGGACCCACATCCCGGTCGCCGAGTTCGACGGCACCCGCATCCCGCACCCCGACCGGAGCGTCGACGTGGTGCTGTTCGTCGACGTCCTCCACCACACCGACGACGCCACCGTGCTGCTCCGCGAGGCGGCCCGGGTGGCGTCGGCGTCGGGCCACGTCGTCGTGAAGGACCACCTGGCCGACGGCCTGCTGGCCCGCCCGACCCTGCGCTTCATGGACTGGGTGGGCAACGCCCACCACGGTGTGACCCTCCCCTACCGCTACTGGCCGACGGCCCGGTGGGAGCGGGCGTTCGCCGAGGTCGGGCTCAGGCCGGAGGTGTGGCGGACGGCCCTGGGCCTGTACCCGTGGCCGGCGTCGTGGCTGTTCGACCGCCGGCTGCACGTGGTGACCCGCCTGGCGCCGGCGCCGACGGCGACCGCAGACCCCGCTGCGACCACAGCACGCGGGTGACGGCCCCGAAGCACACGAGCGTCCCGCCGAGGATGATGCACGCCTGCGACAGCGCGGCGAGCCCGTGGCCGGTGCCCGACGGCGACGGGTTGCCGCCGAGCCACCGCACCAGCAGCACCACGTTCAGCGCCAGCCCGACGAGGCCCATCACGACCCCCGTGGCCAGCGAGCGCCGGGGTAGCTCGGGTCGGCCCACGAAGGCGAACCGCCGCTGGACCCCGGGCGCCACGACCGCCGAGTGGTGGGCCAGGACGGCGCCGGCCAGCATCGCCTGGAGGCCGGTGACGAGCGCGATGCCCGAGAAGAAGACGGGTTGCCAGCGCAGCGACCCGACGACGACGCCGGTCGGGAAGGCGAAGTTGACGCCCAGCAGCACGAGGCCCAGCGCGAACAGGACGGCACCGGGCCCGACGAGCAGCAGGTCGGGGGCGAGCAGCAGGATGAGCCGGAGGTGGCGCCAGCCGTCGGAGAACGTCGACAGCTTCGACTCGCCGACCCGGGGCCCGTAGCCGGTCTCGACCTCGGCGATGCGCAGCCCGCCGCGGGCCGCCCGGATGAGCATCTCGGTGGCGAGCTCCATGCCGGTGGACCGGAGGTCGAGCCGGGCGACGGCCTCCCGCCGGAAGGCCCGGAAGCCGGACTGGCTGTCGCGGACCACCCGCCGCCCGCAGGCCCGGGCGGTGAGGAAGGTGATGGCGGGCGTGCCCACGAAGCGGTGGAGGAACGGCATGGTCCGCCGGGTGGCGGAGCCGAGCCGGGAGCCGAGGACCAGGTCGGCCTCGCCGCGCCGGATCGGCCCCAGCAGGTCCGGGATCTTGGCGAAGTCGTAGGTGAGGTCGGCGTCGGCCATGACGACGACGTCGCCGGTGGCGGCCGCGAAGCCGGCCCGGAGCGCGCTGCCGTAGCCGCGGCGGGGTTCGTGGACGATGCGGGCCCCGGCGTCGGCGGCCTGCTGGGGCGACCCGTCGGTGGACCCGTTGTCGACGACGACGACCTCGCCGTCGACGCCGGCGTCGCGGAGGGCCTGGAGCGCCGCGGCGACGCAGCGGCCGACCGAGCCGGCCTCGTCGAGGCACGGCAGCACCACCGACACGGTCGGGAGGGCCGGCTCGTTGGACGCCGGCGACCCGGGGGACCCTTCCGATCCGGGCAGCGCGCCCGGACGGTCCGGCCCGGCCTCGGTGTCCTCCGCGCGCTCCACGCCTGTCCTGCCCACGTGCACCCCCGTGCGGGTCCGCCTCGCGAACGCCGACCGACCGGGCACCGCGTCGCCGCGCCGCCGTGGATCCAGACCGGCCTTCGTCACCCAGTCCTTGATGCGGCGCTTACAGTAGCCACCACACGTAATAGTTACCACACGTAAATTTTCCTCCTTCGCAAGAAATATTGCGTCCGCAACTAGCGTTGGCGGTGAGGGCACCGGGACCTTCGGTGCCGCACAGTCGCTTCAGGAGACCCGCGATGCCCGCAGTCACGGTCGACGACATCCTCACCCTCCCCACCATCCCGGAGCCCGACGCGGCCGCGGCCGTCGACCGCCCCGTCCAGTCGGTGACGACCGCGCCGAGCGGCTTCGAGGGCGAGGGCTTCCCGGTCCGCCGCGCGTTCGCCGGCGTCGAGCAGTCGAAGCTCGACCCGTTCATCCACATGGACCAGATGGGCGAGGTGGAGTACGCCCCCGGCGAGCCCAAGGGCACCCCGTGGCACCCCCACCGCGGCTTCGAGACCGTCACCTACATGATCGACGGCACCTTCCGGCACCAGGACTCGACCGGTGGCGGTGGCCTCATCACCAACGGCGACACCCAGTGGATGACCGCCGGCTCCGGCATCCTCCACATCGAGGCGCCACCCGAGGAGCTGGTGGTCAGCGGCGGCCTGTTCCACGGCCTCCAGCTGTGGGTGAACCTGCCGGCCGCCAAGAAGTGGACCCCGCCCGCCTACCAGGACATCCGCGGCTCGGCCGTGCAGCTGGCGGCGTCGCCCGACGGCGGGGCGCTGATCCGTGTGATCGCCGGCGAGATCGGCGGCCAGCGGGGCCCGGGCGTCACGCAGACGCCGATCGCCATGGCCCACGTCACGCTCCAGCCGGGCGCCCGGGTGCGCCTGCCCTGGGATCCGTCGTTCAACGCCCTCGTCTACGTGCTGTCGGGCAGCGGGTCGGTGGGCGCCGAGCAGCGCCCGATCCGCAGCGGCCAGCTGGCCGTGTACGGGCCGGGCGACGCGATCACCGTCGCCGCCGACGCCGTGCCGGCCGAGAGCCGCACGCCGGAGCTCGACGTCGTCGTGCTGGGCGGCACGCCCATCCGCGAGCCGGTCGCCCAGTACGGGCCGTTCGTGATGAACACCCGGGCCGAGCTCCAGCAGGCGTTCGAGGACTTCCAGGCCGGCCGCATGGGGCGCATCCCCCACACCTGAGCTCCCCGGCGGCCGGCCCCCGCCGCCGGACGCCGAGCTCCCCGCCCCACCGCCCGAAACCCGGATCACGGCTCCGAGCCGGGATCCGGGCGGCCCGCGCGCCCGACCTGACAACCTCGGACTCAGGTTTGGTGCGTTGGGGAATGCGGCATCCCCTTCTAGCGTTCGGTGCAGCTACGGAAGTCTGGAACGAGTCCACCCGCTGAGGAGCGCATCCAATGGCTGAACCGGCAGACAACGTCGAGATCACTGCCCTCCCGCTCATGCCGCTGTCGAGCGGTGTCGCGCTCCCCGGCATGGTCCTGACGCTCGCCACCGAGACCCCCGAGGCGAAGGCGGCCGCAGCGGCCGCCGGGCAGGTCGGGGCCCAGCTGCTGCTGGTCCCCCGGACCGCCGACGGCCGCTACGCCCGCATCGGCACGGTCGCCACCATCGAGGACCGGGGCAAGCTCCCCGGTGGGACGCAGGCCCTCGTCGTCCGGGCGACGGCGCGGGCCCAGGTCGGCCAGGGGATCGTCGGCGACACCGCCGCGCTCTGGGTCACGGCCGAGCCCGTCGACGAAACCCCCCTCCCCGTCGAGCGGGCTCGTGAGCTGGCCACCGAGCTGCGAGCGGCGCTGCGTGCGCTGTTCGAGTCGCTCGGTGGGCCGCGCCTGGCCGAGATGCTGCGCGGGGCCGACGACCCTGGCTCCCTCGCCGACCTCGCCGGCTGGTGGCCCGACCTGAGCTTCGAGCGCAAGGTCGAGCTGCTGGAGACCGTCGACGTCGAGGCCCGGGTCGCCATGGTGCTGGGCTGGGTGAAGGAGGCCCTGGCCGAGATCGAGCTGACCGAGCGCATCCGCAACGAGGTCAGCGAGGGCATGGAGAAGACCCAGCGCGAGTTCCTGCTGCGCCAGCAGATGCAGGCGATCCGCAAGGAGCTGGGCGAGGACGACGACGAGTCGGAGCTGATCGACGGCTACCGCACCCGGCTGGCCGAGCTGCGGGAGCAGCAGGCGATCACCGAGGCGGCCGCCGAGTCGATCGAGCGGGAGATCGGCCGCTTCGAGCGCACCCCGGCGCAGAACATCGAGCACGGCTGGATCCGCGACTGGCTCGACACCGTCCTGAACATGCCGTGGACCGAGCGCACCGAGGACAACCTCGACGTCGCCGGCGCCCGCGTCATCCTCGACGAGGACCACACGGGCCTCGACGAGGTGAAGGAGCGCATCGTCGAGTTCCTGGCCGTCCGGAAGCTCCGGCAGGAGCGGGCGGCCGAGGACGAGGCCCGCGGCGAGGGCGGCCAGGCCGACCCCGAGCCGCCGAGCCGGGGCCGGCGCCCCGGGGCGATCATCGCCCTGGTCGGTCCCCCGGGCGTGGGCAAGACGTCGCTCGGCGCCTCCGTGGCCCGGGCGCTGGGCCGGAAGTTCGTGCGGGTCGCCCTGGGCGGCGTGCGCGACGAGGCCGAGATCCGGGGCCACCGGCGCACCTATGTGGGCGCCCAGCCGGGCCGCCTGGTCCGGGCCATCCGCGAGGCCGGGACGATGAACCCGGTGGTGCTGCTCGACGAGGTCGACAAGCTGGGTGCAGACTGGCGGGGCGACCCGTCGGCGGCGCTGCTCGAGGTGCTCGACCCGGCGCAGAACCACACGTTCCGCGACCACTACCTGGAGGTCGACCTCGAC